>JANONZ010000226.1:0-1620 GCA_031421095.1 Thermomicrobiales bacterium | reverse complement strand
CCGCCTCCGCCTCACGATCACCGACGACGGCCCGGGCGTCGCCGAGCCGGATCGGGCGCGCCTGTTCGAGCGCTTCGCCCGCGGCGCCGAAGGCCGCGCCGACGAAGGCAGCGGCCTGGGCCTGTACGTCTCGCGCGAGCTCTGCCGGGCGATGGACGGAGACCTGGTCCTGGAGCCCGCGCGAGCCGGGCCGGGTGCGGCGTTCACCGTCTACTTGCCGGGCGAACCTGGCGACGAGGGCTAACCCACGCGGGCTCTTGCCATCGAGGACATTATCACGCATGATGTTCTTGTGAATGATAAGAAGGTTCTCCCCGGCTTCGTCGGGAGACAGCGCGAGCTGGCCGCTCTCGCGGGCGAACTCGAGATCGTGCGCGCGACGGGACGCGGCCGCTTCGTTCTGATTCGCGGCCGGCGGCGCGTCGGGAAGTCCTGGCTGGTCGAAGAGTTCCTCGCTCGCCATGGCCTGACCAACGTGTTCTTCACCGCGAGTCGCAACGCCACAGGCCAGGATCTCCCGAGGTTCGCGGAGGAGCTCACGCAGAGTTCGTTGCCGGACGAAGCCCGGGCGGTGGGCGTGCGCTTCGCCCACTGGGAGGCCGCGCTCGCGACCGCCGCGATCGGCGCAACCCAGGAGCGGCCATCGATGATCGTGATCGACGAGTTCCCCTACCTGGGCGAGAAGAGCGACGCGGAGGCGCGGGCCATCGAGTCGATGTTCTCGGCCGCCTGGGAGCGGCGCCTGTCGCGCCTCCCGGTGATCCTGGTCCTGGTCGGCTCGGACCTCACCATGATGGAGCGTCTGACCGAGTACGGCCGGCCGCTCTACGACCGTCCGACCCGCCAGGTCGTCGTCGATCCGCTGACTCCGAGGGACATCGCGGAGGTCGCCGGTCTCCAACCCGAGGACGCCTTCGACGCCTACGCGGTCATCGGCGGACTGCCGGCGTTCGCTGATGACTGGAGACGGGCGGGAGGGTTCCGGGCGTTCCTGCTCTCCGCGCTGAGTCACGCTGACACGCAGTTCGTCAACTCGGGCCTCCGCATCCTGGACGCCGAATTCCCGACCGAGATCCAGCCGCGCGTCGTCCTCTCGGCGATCGGTCACGGCGAGCGCACGTCGAAGGGGATCTCATCGGCATCCGGGATCCCGGCGAGCAACCTTGACCGCTCGCTCAAGCTGCTCTCCGAGGCGAAGCGCGTGGTGCGGGTCGAGGAGCCGCTCTCGGCGCAACGGCTCAAGGCCCCGCGCTACAGCATCGCCGATCCGTACCTGCGGTTCTGGCTGCGCTTCGTGGAGCCAGCCCTCCCCGAGATCGAGCGGCTCCGCACCGAGCGGGTCGTCGACCGGATCATGGCTGCCTGGCCCGACTTCCGCGGCCACGCCGTCGAGCCGATCGTCCGGTCGGCCGTCGAGCGCCTGCTCCCCGATGAGCGCCTGCCAGGAGCGGAGTACATAGGCTCCTACTGGACGCGGAAGAACGACCCGGAAGTCGATCTCGTTGGGGCTGACAAGCGGTTGGCGCCGGCGAAGGTCGCGTTCGCGGGGTCCATCAAGTGGCGCGAGACGGCCCCCTTCGACTCATCGGACCTTGAGCGTCTCATCGCCACGAGCGCACG
>JANONZ010000225.1:0-4947 GCA_031421095.1 Thermomicrobiales bacterium | reverse complement strand
GCCTGCGCGTGGTTGACCGCGTGGGCGGCCGACAAAAGCGCGAGCGAGCGCATCGGGCGGATCTGGATCGTCGGCATCGCCGTATGCTGACGCATCGCTGGTGTACCTCGCTGGGGCCGATCTGCGGTTGCATCGGCGAGTCGTTTGCGGCATCGTGGAGCCCCGTCGATCCAGCCAGCTGCGGCCCGCTGCCGCCGAGAGGGACCCCGTCCGATGCCCACCGTCCTCATCGTCGACGACGAGCAGCACATCCGGTTGCTCATCGAACAGACACTCGAGGAACTGGAGGATGAAGGCGTCGAACTCCTGACCGCCACGGATGGCGACGAAGCCCTCAGCGTCGTGGAGCACCATCACCCGTCGCTGGTCTTCCTCGACGTGATGATGCCAAAGCGCAGCGGTTTCGAAGTCTGCCGGGCGATCAAACAGGACCTGGGACTGACCGACACCTACGTCGTGCTCCTCACGGCCAAAGGCCAGGCGTACGACCGGGAGCAGGGCCTGGCCGCCGGCGCCGATCTGTACATGACCAAGCCGTTCGACCCGGACGAGCTCCTGCGACGCGCCCGCGAGGTCCTTGGCCTGGGATCCGGGGCGGCCTGATGGAGGGGCTCGATCTCCGTCGGCTCATCGTCCGGCATCGCCACGTGGCGCCGATGCTATCGGTGTTGCTGGCGAGCACCAATGCGCGCGTGACGATCACCGATCCCGACGGCAAGGTCATCCTGGACCGCCAGGCCGGCATGGGGCCCGCCGACGCGCCATCGGAGCGCCATCCCATCGTGGTCGAGGGAACGACCGTCGGCTGGATCGAAGGCCCGCGGCCGTCCGCCGCGATCGCGGCGGTGCTGGCCTACGCCTGCGCCCGTGAGGCGGACAAGCGCGCGCTGGCCCGGGAAGCGCTCGACCGGTACCGCGAGCTGAACCTCCTCTACGACCTGGCCGACCAGATCGGCGCGACGCTGGAGATCGATGCGGTCGCTCGGGTGGCCGTCGCCGAGGCGAGCCGGCTGCCCGCGGGCGGGACGGGGTTCGTGCTGCTTCGCGCGTCCGGCGACAGAGTCGACGCGGCCGAGGCGCTCCTCGTCGTCCGGCCGACGGATTCGCTCGATGCATCGCCCCGCGGAGACGGGCGGAGCGGGATCATCGGTGCGATCCTCGCCGGCGATCCCGAGATCGTGAACGACATCGGCGCGGATCCGCGCTCGACGCCCGGTGAGCGACAGTTCGCATCGCTGGTGGCCGCCCCACTGCGCGTGCGTGGTGAACGCATCGGTGTCATCGGCACGATCTCGAAGGAGCCGCGCGAATTCCACGCGTCGGACCTGCGGATGCTGACGGCCATCGCCTCACTGGCTGCCCCAACCTTCGATCAGGCCGCCGTCCACGAGGCGTCGCTGCGCCCGCCGCCCGAGGCCGACTGAGGCCCCAGGGGTGAGTCGATCCATGGACCGTCGGGCCGTCGCGCTGGGAGTCCTTGCCTCCACCGTCGTCTTCGCCTACCTCGTGGCGCGAGGGCCGGGCTGGGACTCGGTCGCGGTCGTGCTCGCCGCACTCCTGCCGGCAGGCCTCATCCTGTACGGCGGCGCCGCTCACCGGCGGGCCGGCGACCTGCGCGCCCAGCAGGAGCTGACCGAGCGTGCGTATCGCCGCTCGGAGCGTGGGAACCTCGACCTCCAGGAACGGGTCGCCGAACTGATGACCCTCAATGAGCTGGCCGCCGCAGCCGGATCCACCCTCGATCGCGACGAGCTCCTCGATCGTTCGCTGGACGCCGTGATCCGCCACCTGCGGTTCGATCGGGCACTGGTGCTGCTCGCCGACGAGGAGAACGGCGTGCTGACGTCGGGCCGCTCAGCGGGTGGCAGCGCCGAGATGGCAGCCCAGGTCGCGCAGCTTCGATTGCCGCTGGACGAGCACATCTCGCAGCTCGTCCAGCTTTATCACGCTGATGGCCCGCTCCTGTTCCGCGACGCCCATGAGAACCCGGACGAACGCAACCGAGCGTTCGCCCAGATCATGGCCGTGACCACCTTCCTGGGCACGCCACTCGTGTCGAAGGGCCGCACGATCGGTGTGCTGGCGGTCGACAACGGGGCGTCCGGGCGCGACGTCCGACCGGGCGACGGCCCGTTGCTCTACACGGTCGGGAGCCTCATCGCGGCTGCCATCGAGAACGCTCGGCTGTATGAGGAGGTCGAAACCCAGAAGGCCGCCCTGGAGCGCCGGGTCGTGGAGCGGACCGCCGCCCTCGCCGAGGCGATCGAGGAGGCGCAGGCCGCCCGGGCGACCGCCGAGGAGGCGTCCGCGACCAAGAGCGCCTTCCTCTCGAGCGTCAGCCACGAGCTGCGCACTCCGCTGACCTCGGTCGTCGGGTTCTCGCGGCTCATCCAGCGACGGGTCGACGAGATCATCTTCCCCGCGGTCCCACCGGGCGACGTCAAGCGCGATCGGGCGATGCGCCAGGTGTCGGAGAACGTCGGGATCATCATCGAGGAGGGCGAGCGCCTGACGACGCTCATCAACGACACGCTCGACCTCGCCAAGATCGAAGCCGGCCGGATGGAATGGCGGCGCGAACCGGTCGATATCGCGGACGTCATCAGTCGGGCGACCGCGGCCACCTCCCCGCTGCTCGGCGCATCGGGACCCGGGATGGTGGTGGACGTGGCGGCCGGCCTGCCAAGCATCGAGGGCGACCGCGATCGACTCATCCAGGTCGTCATCAACCTCATCTCGAACGCGGTGAAGTTCACCCCGACCGGGACGATCACGTGCGCTGCGCGACTCGACGACGATGCGGCAGTGGTGGTCGTGTCCGTTAGCGACACGGGGGTCGGCATCGCGCCGGCCGACCACGGCAAGGTGTTCGAGCAGTTCGGCCAGGCCGGCGACACGCTGACGGACAAACCGCGCGGGACCGGCCTTGGCCTGCCCATCTGCCGCGAGATCGTCGAACACCATGGCGGGCGACTGTGGCTGGAGTCCGCCGTCGGCCGAGGCTCGACGTTCTCGTTCACCGTGCCGCTGCCTCTCATCGCACTGCATGCCGAAGTGCCCATCGGCAAGGGCGCACCGGCGTTTCCGCCGCGTCGGTCCTCTCAGAACTGATCCAGATAGCGGTCCACTTCCCAGGCGGAGACGTGCCCCAGGTACTCGGCCCATTCGGCCCGCTTGGCGTCGATGTAGTGGCTGAACACGTGGTCGCCAAGCGCGTCACGGATCACCTGATCGGATTCCAGCTCATCGAGCGCCTCGCCGAGCGAGCCGGGCAGTTCGCGGATCCCCTTCGCGGCGATGGTCGCGGCGTCCATCTCGAATAGCGACTCCTCGACCGGGTCGGCCAGCTGGAGACCCTTCTCGACGCCGTCAAGGCCCGCTGCGATCATCGCGGCGAAGGCCAGATAGGTGTTCGACGACGGGTCGGGGCAACGGACCTCCGCCCGGGTGCCCTCGATGGATTTGCCGGGTGAGACCATCGGCACGCGGATGAGCGCCGAACGGTTGGTCCGGCCCCAGGTGAGGTAGGTGGGCGCCTCGTAGCCTGGCACGAGCCGCTTGTAGGAATTCACCAGCGGCGCGAGGACCGCGATCATGCCCCGGGCGTGAGCGAGGATCCCAGCCATATACGAACGGGCCAGGTCTGAGAGGCCGTACGGGTTGGTCGGATCCGCGAAGGCGTTGCGCTGGTCGGCGATGGACCACAGGCTCTGGTGCACGTGCATCCCGGAGCCGTTGATCCCGAAGATCGGCTTGGGCATGAAGGTCGCGTACAGCCCGTGCTGCTGGGCGATCGCCTTGAGCGCGAACTTGAACGTGATGGCATTGTCGGCGGTGCGCAAGGCGTCCGAGTACTCGAAGTCGATCTCATGCTGCCCCTGCGCAACCTCGTGGTGAGCCGCCTCGACCCGGATGCCGAACGCCTCGAGGGCATCCACCATGTCCTGGCGGATCTCCTGGGCGAGATCGGTGGAGAAGTCGAAGTAGCCGGCCTGGTCGTGCGGGAGTGGCTCGATCAGGCCGCTCTCGCCGCGGCGGAACAGGAAGAACTCCAGCTCCGGACCGGTGTTGACGATGAAGCCGAGCTTCTTCGCGCGGTCCACCTGGCGACGCAGAACGTAGCGTGGGTCACCGACGAACGGCTCGCCGTTGGGCGTGAACACGTCGCAGATGACGCGGGCGGTGCCCCGCGGTCCGGACCCCGGCTGCCACGGGATCTCCGAGAAGGTGTCCATGTCGGGCATCAGGTACTGGTCGGATTCGGCGATCCGGGTGAAGCCCTCGATGGACGAGCCATCGAACCATGTCCCGTGCTTGACCGATCCCTCCAGCTGATGGATGGGGATCGTCACGGCCTTGACATGGCCGATGATATCCGTGAACTGCAGCTGGACGAAGCGGATCCCGGCTGTCTTCGCAGCTTCGATCTTCGCGGTCGAATCGGCGCTTTGGGCCACCGGCCATGCCTCCCTGTGCGTTTCACGGCTCGTGCCGGCCCGTCCGGGTCCGGTCACTTGGGTTCGCCAGACCACGGATCGTGGACCGGGCGAGCTGGTCGTTCATTGTGCATGGCGCATGACTGACAGGTCATGTACGCCCTGCGGACGAGCTTACCAGCCCGGCGGGTTGCGGTTCAGCACCGATGCCGACTACTCCTGTTGTGCATTTTGCACTATGCGAATGGCAAGACCGAGGGCGAACCGCAAGTCGGAGTCGGCCAGGTCCCAATCACCGAGGGCCTCCAGCCGGGACAGCCGATAGGCGACCGTGTTGCGGTGGACGCCCAGTCGAGCGGCCGCCTCGCCGAGGCTGACCGTCTCCAGGACCGCCCGAAGTGTGGCCAGGCGCTCGCGCTGGACCGACGGCCGCCCGATCAGGATCGGCGCCAGCAGGTCGCGTGCCTGGCGCAGGCCATCGGGCAGGTTGTGCAGGTTGCCCAGCAGGTGG
>JANONZ010000224.1:0-14912 GCA_031421095.1 Thermomicrobiales bacterium | reverse complement strand
ACATCGCGGGTGTGTGGTCGGGCGACAGGTAGTGCTCGGGGTCGTCGCGGAACTCGAGCAGGCAGCCCTTGCCGCAGAACCAGGACGTCTTGCCGTCGTGCGCCAGCGATAGCTGGCTCGTCGACGTATCGACCTCCATGCCGCACACCGGATCCATCTCGATCGCCATCTTGTCTCCTCGTCTTGGTACTCCCCCTGAGTATAGCGGGCGACTCTGGCATCGACGCCCCGCGGTGGTCGGACACCCCGGTCACGTACCATCCGACGATGGATGCGCCCGACCTCAGCGTCACGCGCGAGACCCTCCAGGCTGAGCGAGCCCGGCTGCTCGATGAGATCGGGGAGGCGATCGTGGCACCTGGCCAGATGACCTACGGGTCGCAGGCCGCCGCCGCCAGTGAGGTCTTCGCGCAGCAGCGGGATCTCGCCCTGCGCGATCGCGCCGATCAGCAACTGGCGCTTGTCGACGAGGCACTGGCGAGGCTCGAAGCCGGAACGTTCGGTACCTGCGTTCGCTGCGGCAAGCGGATCGCGCGCGAACGGCTGGAGGCGCTCCCCTGGGCGGCGCGATGCATCGACTGCCAGCGCCTCGCCGGACGGGATCGCTGATGGCCGTCGAACCTGCGGCCCTCGTCGATCTCGCCGCGATCCGAGCCGCCGCGGAGCGATTGCGTGGCGTCGCCATGCACACCCCGCTCGTCACATTCGGGCCCCCGGAGGCCCGCCGCTTCCTCAAGGCGGAGTCGCTCCAGCCAATCGGCGCGTTCAAGCTTCGGGGCGCCTACGCCGCGATGACGACGATGACGGCCGACGCACTCGGGCGCGGGGTCATCACGTATTCGTCGGGCAACCACGCCCAGGGGGTCGCGTACGCCGCTCGGTTGCTTCGGGCCCCGGCCGTGGTCGTCATGCCGTCCGACGCGCCGGCCATCAAGCGCGCCCGGGTCGCGGCAGATGGCGCCGAGATCGTGACGGTCGGTACCGCGAGCGAGGAGCGCCAGCGCGTGGCTGAAGCGATCGCCGCTGAACGTGGCCTGACCGTCATCCCGCCCTACGACGACGACCGGATCATCGCCGGCCAGGGCACGATCGGCCTGGAGTTGGTCCAGGACCTGCCTGACCTGGCCGTGGTCCTCGTGCCGATCGGCGGCGGCGGACTGGCCAGCGGCATCGCGACCGCACTCAGGGCCCTGTGCCCGACGGTACGAGTGATCGGCGTGGAGCCAGAACTGGCTGCCGATGCTCGCGAATCCCTCGATCGCGGCGAGATCGTCCGTTGGCCGGCCGACCAGGTCTCTCGCACGATCGCCGACGGGACGCGCACCCAGGCCCTTGGAAGGCGGACGTTCGCGCACCTGCGCGCCTATCTCGATTCCGTGGTCACCGTCTCCGAGGCAGAGATCGCTGCAGCGGTCCGTCTGGCCGCCGAGCGTAGCCGGCTCGTCGCCGAGCCATCCGGCGCCCTGGCCATCGCCGCGCTCGCGTTCCATGCCGCGGAGGCCCGGCTGGATCCGCGCGACGGCTCCATCGTGGCCATCGTCAGCGGCGGGAACGTCGACCCGGACCGCTACCTCGAGTATCTCGCCGCTCCCATCCCGCCCGAGGGCTGAGTCGCCACGTCCCGAGTCAGCTTCACGTGTCGGGCTTCACGACCTGGCCGGCGGGCATGGCACCGGCGATGACGCTCCCAGCATCAATTCCAGGGCGTGCGCACTGATAGCCGGCGCGCGAGGCGCGGAACGTCGTATCGACCGCTCGTCGCCACGCTTGGCCGAGCGGCCGCCCGCGCCGGTTGCGGGTGGCGATCGCCTGTGCGCCCGCTCCAGCGTGGGATCTGATGTTGCCAGCAGCATCACGCTCGGGAAGTGGCTTTCGCGAGCGCGATCATCGATGTGCGCCCGTCGAGCGCGACCGTGGCGCCTTGATCCGCGCCCCACGTCCCGAGTCCTAGCCCCGTGACTCTCCGCGCCCTGGGCGCTCTCCGCGCTCGTCGGACAGGCGTTCGGCGAGGCGGCGTTCGCGGATCCGGATCTGCACCATCTCGGCATCAGCCGATCGATCGGCTCGGATCGAATCGCGCCCCTCGGCCCGCATCCAACCGGCGAAGAGGGCAAGGATGGCGGCCAGAAAGACGAGGTCGCCGACGATCCACATGATCCCAGCCGCCAGCCGCTGGTCATCGAGGGCGGGCGGCCCCCATGATCGAGTGATGCTCGCGTAGTGCGGATAGAGCACCGATGACGCGTTGAGGATGACGACGGCGAGGAACGTGTTCTGGGTCATCTGCAGGAACGTGTAGCCGATCCTGGCGGGGTGACTCATCCGCCACGACGTGGGGTCAAGCGCGACCGCGGGCCACCAGAACAGGAGCGCACCGGTCAGGAACAGGATGTGCTCCCCCTGGTGGACGAGTGGGTCCTCCAGCGACGCATTGAAGAGCGCCGAGAAGTGGGTCGCCCACACGATCGCGGCGAACAGGATCCACGCCACCACGGGATGGGCCAGGAGGCGCATGACCCGCGAGTGGAGCACGGGCAGCCACCAGCGCCGCCGCGTTTCGACCGACGAGACCCGCAGGAGCAGCGTGACGGGCGCAGCCATCGCGATGAGTGGGGCGGCCACGAGCATGAGCAGGACGTGCTGGACCATGTGGACCGAGAAGAGCGTTGTGTCGTAGCGGGCGATGCCCGAGATCAGCGCGAACGCGATGGCCAGCATCCCGAGCATGAACGCGACGGTCCGGCGGCGGGGCACCGGATTGGCGGGATGGGCAGCGTCGACCCGCCGGACGGCCCACTGCCACCAGCCGATGGAGGCCAGGAGGGCCAGGGTCGGCAGCGGTTCGAAGGTCCAGTCCAGGATGAGCGATGCCATGGTCGGCGACTCCGTGGGGACGGGCCCGTGGGCCGCGACCGGGCCGGCGAACGCGCCTGACGCAAGCAGTGTCCCGACAGTCGCGGCAACGGCCGCGGTGACTGTCGGGAGAGACCGCGGTCGGAACATCGGCCGCATCGTCGCACGAACCGGCGTTCACGTGGCCACCGGGGACGGCCGCGCCACGCGCTGACGCGCGAGACTGTTGGCGCACGAGGCGAACGCGCTCCGGGTAGAATGGCCGCGGTTCGGCCCCGGCGGTCGACCGTGCCTGCTGACTCATCGGTCGTCGCGCTCCTCCCGGCCGCGACGACCATCCTTGAGGACGTTGATTGTCCAGCTCCCATAGGTCGGGCCCCTCGCAGACCGCCATAGTCGCCCTCGCGATCGGTGCTGCCCTGATCGTCGGCGCGCTGATCGCGATCGTCGCGGGTGTCGACCTGATCAAGATCGGGCAGATCTTCGTGACGGATCTCTACCCGCCGATCGCTGTCACCGACCAGGGCGCCCAGATCCGCGACCTGTACCACATCGTCTTCCTGTTCGGCGCGGCCGTCTTCGTGCTCGTCGAGGGCCTGATCATCTGGACGGTCGTGCGCTACCGACGCAAGCCCGGCGATGACACCCTGCCGCCGCAGACGCATGGCAACAACATCGCGGAGATCATCTGGACGGTCGTCCCGACCCTCATCGTCATCTTCCTGTTCGTCGTCTCGTGGCAGACGCTCAATGCGGTCGACACCAATTCGGCTGAACCGCAACAGCGGATCCGGGCCGTCGCCGGGCAGTTCCAGTGGCAATTCGACTACCTGTCCGCAGACGGCAAGACGATCCTCTACACCCAGCTCGTCCCCACCGGCGAGGACGGCGGCATGGTGGTGCCAGCCGGCCGGACGGTCCAGCTGACACTGGTCAGCCAGGACGTCATCCACGCCTTCTACGTGCCGCAGTTCCTGTTCAAGCGCGACGTCGTGCCCGGTCGGGTCAACAGCTTCGAGTTCAAGGTCAACGAGAAGGAAGCACGACAGACGTTCCGCGGCCAATGCGCGGAGCTGTGCGGCGTTGGCCATCGAATCATGCTGTTCGAGGTCCGCGCCCTGACCGGCGCCGGATTCGACACGTGGCTGGCCGCCAAGGTCGCCGCGGCCAGCGCCACGCCGGCTCCGGCACCCAGCGGCGAAGCGGGCGCCACGATCAACGTGTCGGCGAGCGGCGTGAAGTTCGAGCAGACGACCATCAGCGCTCCAGCCGGCAAGCCGTTCCGCATCGAGTTCGAGAACAAGGACGCGGGCACCCCGCACAACGTGGCCATCCACGAAGGCTCGGCGACGGGCAAGGAGATCTTCAAGGGTGAGATCTTCAGCAGCCTGGCCAGCAAGATCTATGACGTACCGGCCCTGCCCGCCGGAACCTATGCATTCGTGTGCACGGTCCATCCGACGATGACCGGCACGTTGACGGTCCAGTAAGGAGCCACCGATGGCGACAACGACGCTGAGGCGGGCGGCTCCGACATACAGGAGCACCCTGTATGACTGGGTGACCACGACCGATCACAAGAAGATCGGGATCCTCTACATCATCAATTCGTTCGTGTTCTTCTTCATCGGTGGCGTGCTGGCGCTCGGCGTGCGGACTGAGCTGGCTCTCCCCGGCCTGCAGTTCGTGACCGACCAGACCTACAACGAGATGTTCACGATGCACGCCACGTTCATGATCTTCCTGTTCGTGATCCCGATGCTGGCGGGCTTCGGCAACTATGTCGTGCCGCTCCAGATCGGCGCGCCGGACATGGCCTTCCCGCGGATCAACGCGCTGTCGTTCTGGATGTTGCCACTGGCCGGCATCCTGCTCCTCCTCGGCTTCATCACCGGGGGCACGGCAGCGGCCGGCTGGACGAGTTACAGCCCGCTGGCGCAGGACCGGCCGCTGGGGGCCACCGGGACGGGTCAGGACCTGTGGATCGTTGCGCTCGTGCTCATCGGGACGAGTTCCATCCTGGGCGCCATCAACTTCCTCGTGACGATCTTCAAGATGCGGGCCCCGGGCATGACCCTCTTCCGGATGCCGATCCTGGTCTGGACCGTCCTGGTCACCTCGGTCCTGGTCCTGATGGCGACCCCGGTCATCACGAGCGCGCTGATCATGCTGTTCATCGATCGCAACTACGGCGGGTCCTTCTTCGACCCGGCCAACGGCGGCGATCCGATCCTCTACCAGAACATCTTCTGGTTCTACTCACATCCGGCGGTCTACGTGATGGTCCTGCCGGCGATGGGCATGATCAGCGAGATCCTGCCGGTCTTCAGCCGCAAACCGCTGTTCGGCTACAGGGCCTTCGTCTTCGCGACGGCGGCGATCGGGGCGCTCGGCTTCTCCGTGTGGGCCCACCACATGTTCACGAGTGGTGCGGTCTATCTGCCGTTCTTCAGCTTCATGACCTTCCTCATCGCGATCCCGACCGGGGTGAAGATGTTCAACTGGATCTTCACCATGTGGCGCGGCAAGCTGACCCTGGCGACGCCCCTCCTGTTCGCCATCGGCTTCCTGTCGATGTTCCTCATCGGTGGGATCAATGGCGCCTTCAGCGCGTCTGTGCCGGTGGACTTCGCGCTCCATGACACCTATTGGGTGGTCGCCCACCTGCATTACGTGCTCTTCGGCGGATCAGTCTTCGGGATCATGGGTGGCCTCTACTACTGGTTCCCCAAGATGACCGGCAAGCTGATGAACGAGACGGTGGGCAAGGCGCACTTCGTCCTCATGTTCGTCGGGTTCAACCTGACCTTCTTCCCGATGCACGAGCTCGGGCTGGCCGGCATGCCACGTCGGATCGCCGACTATTCGTCGACGGCCGGCTGGAACGACCTCAACCTGATGGCCACAGTCGGTGGCTTCATGATCGCTGCCAGCATGGTCGTGTTCCTGTGGAACGTCTTCCTGTCGCTGCGCAGCGGGGCACCGGCCGGCGATGACCCATGGGAGGGCAACACCCTCGAGTGGGCGACCACCTCACCGCCGCCCGCCTACAACTTCGACCGCCTGCCCGAGATCCGGTCGGAGCGCCCACTGTTCGACCTTCGACACGGTCGGACGACGGACCACTGAGCGGACGATGACGACCGATAGCAACCTGATGCCCGTCGAGCACAACCCGCTGACCTCGATGCCGCATGACAGCCATGGAGGCATCAGCAACCCGGTCCTCGGGATGCTCCTGTTCATCACCTCGGAGGTGATGTTCTTCGGTGGCCTGTTCGCCGCGTACTTCAGCATCCGGGCCAACACGCTGCAGTGGCCGCCGATCAACCCGGAGACCAGCGAGCCGTTCCACTTGGCGATCCTGCCGTTCGTGGGCCCAGCCACCATCCTGCTGATCCTCAGCTCGGTCACCTGCCAGTTGGCGGTCTGGGCGATCCGCCGCGACGACCGCGTGGGCTTCCTTCGCAACATGACCGTGACCGTCGTCCTGGGCATCGTGTTCCTTGCGATGCAGGTCACGGACTACGCGATCCTGGGCGGGGAGGGCCTGACCCTCTCGTCCGGGACGTACGGGACGACCTACTACACGCTGACCGGCTTCCACGGGGCGCACGTCCTGGGTGGCGTCATCATGCTCATTGTCGTGCTCTACCGAGGCATGGCCGGCCAATTCTCGGCCAGGCACTACGACGCCGTCGAGGGGGCGTCGCTCTACTGGCACTTCGTCGATGTCGTCTGGATCCTGCTGTTCTCGCTCCTCTACCTGCTGCCCGGTAAATAGGAGGCGACCACCATGCATCCCCTCCGTCATCCCCGTAACGCGGCCCTTGTCGGGGTCCTGTTCCTGGTCATCGGCCTCATCTTCTGGGCCGTCCCGTACTTCGGTGGCTGGCACGTGGACTACGCCGGCACGACGATGCTCATCTTCCTTGGGGTGGCGACGGCCCTCCTGGCCTACGTCCTCGTCGCCGGATCCTCCGGGGAGTGACCGGGATCGCTCGCGCCCGCGCGACCTGACCTCGGCTGACCGATGCTCGAACGGACCTGGACCAGCATCCTGGAGCTGCTCGCGACGATCGTGATCCCCGACTGGGGTGCGCTGATCGTCCTGATCCCGGTCGGTCTGTCCATCCTCATCGTGGTCGTCCTGGTCCGGACCTTCCGGATGCTGCTGATGGCGCCGAAGCCGCGCCGCGGCATGGGTCGGGTCCCGCCCAGGACGCCGGCCGGCATCCATATGCCTGGCCCGTCGTTCGCCCCGGTGCTCGCGGCCATCGGCGTGAGCCTGCTCTTGCTGGGCCTGGTCTTCGACGGCATTGTCCTCATCCTGGGTGCCATCGCGCTCGTGCTGAGTTTGGTGTACTGGCTGGCCGAGGCGATCCGCCTGTACGACCGCGACATCCGGATGACGGCGACCGTCGTGCCCGCAGCCACCCACGCCGGTCCCCCGCCCGGTGTCCACATGCCCGGGCCGTCCTATCGACCGTTCCTCGGTGCGCTGGGCGTGTCGCTGTTGATGCTCGGGCTGGTCTTTGGCGGCTGGCTCCTGCCGGTGGGTGTGATCGCACTGGTCTCGACACTCCTGGGCTGGCTGGGGGACGCACGCCAGGAGTACGCCAAGACCGTCGAGGCAGACGCGACCGGCCACCTCGAGAACATCCCTGCCGCCAGGACCCCTTCACGCCTGCTGGGGACCCTGACCGTCCTGGTCATCGGGGCGGTGATCATCCAGTCCGGCCTCTTCGCGTCCGGGCAGGCCGATGGTGCGACCGGCGGAGCCGCCGCCTCAGCTGCACCGGACTCGGGTCCGCCCGCTTCCGGCGGACCGGCGGCCAGCCAGGCGCCGGCGGCCGACGTCCTGATCCAGGCGCAGGGAGTGAAGTTCGTGCAGTCATCGATCATCGCCCCGGCGAACAAGGCGTTCACCATCGCGTTCGACAATCAGGATCCGGGGACACCCCATAACGTGGAATTGAACGACGCGAGCGGAGCGATCGTGTTCAAGGGGGAGATCTTCCCCGGCGTCGCGACGAGGGTCTACGACGTCCCGCCGCTGACGGCCGGCAAGTACACCTTCATCTGCATCGTCCACCCGTCGATGACGGGGACCGCGACGCTCGAATAGCCGGGCACGACCACGCCCCGTCGCCCGATCCTTCTCGCGCTGCTCATCGCTGCGCTGGCGACCGCCGGGATCGTCCTGATCGTTCGCGCCCCCCGGCCCGACTCAGGCGTGGCCGTCGGCGCCCTCGCGCCGGCGATCGTCGGGACCACGCTCGATGGTGCACCGTTCGATCTGGCGAGCCTCGCCGGAAAGCCGGTCATCATCAACTTCTGGGGCCCCAGCTGTGTGCCCTGCCGTGACGAGTTCCCACTGTTCCAGGCAAAGCTCGTCGAGCACGCGGCTGATGGGCTGGCGATCGTCGGGATCCTGACCGACGACCCGCCACAGGCCGCTCGCGACTTCGTGACCGCCTATCACGCAACCTGGCCCACGGTCGTCGACCCGGACAAGTCCATCAAGGCGGCCTATCGGGTGGCGGCCCGACCCCAGACGTACTTCGTCGATCGCTCCGGCGTGCTGCGGTCGATCCAGATCGGCGAACTGACCGACACGGACTTCGAGCGCCAGTACGCCAGGATCGCGGCGGCCGCGCCGTGAGTGTTGGCCGCGGTGCGGGCGTTGGCCGCGGTGCGGGCGGCCGGACTGGCGAGCCCGCAGTCGTCGTCGACGAGCTGGTCAAGCGGTACGGCGCCAGGACCATCCTGGACGGCGTATCGCTGTCGATCACGGCCGGCGAACTCGTGGCTGTCCTCGGCCCGAACGGTGCCGGCAAGACCACGACGGTCGAGATCATCGAGGGGTACCGCAAAGCCGACGGAGGCCGCGTGCGCGTCCTGGGCGCCGATCCCGCGACAGGTGGGCCCGCCCTGCGCGCGCGGGTCGGACTCATGCTCCAGAGTGGCGGTGTCGATCCGCGCGCCAGACCGCTTGAGACCATCCGCCAATACGGGCGCTTTCACCGCGATCCCCGCGACGCGAACGAGCTGATCGAGCTGGTCGGACTCCGGGCGGTCGCCGGAGTGCCCTATCGACGGCTTTCCGGCGGCGAGCGGCAACGGCTCGGTCTCGCGCTCGCTCTGGTGGGCCGGCCGGAGGTCGTCGTTCTGGACGAACCGACCGCCGGGATGGATCCTGAGGCGCGGGCCGCCACCCGGGCGATCGTCGCAGACCTTCGGGCGGAGGGGGCCGCGATCCTCCTGACAAGTCACGACCTGACCGACGTGGAACGGCTGGCAGACCGGATCCTTGTCCTGGACCAGGGCCGGATCGTCGCCTCCGGGACGGCTTCGGAGCTGGCCGCCGGTATCGCGTCCAGGCTGCGGTTCCGCCTGGACCGCCCGCTTGACCCGACCGAAGCGGCGGCGCTTGGTCAGGCGCTCGCCACCGGGCGGCCCGGCGCCATGATCGCGACCGAACCCGACGGCGCCCATCATCGGGTGGATGGCGTCGAGCCGGACGCGGCACTCGTGGCAGGCCTCGCAGCGTGGTGCGCCTCGGCCGATCGACTCATCGTCGAGTTGCGAACGGGTGGCGGGACGCTGGAGGAAACGTACCTCGCCCTTGTCGGGCCGGCGCCAGGTAATGACGCCGCGGCGGGTGACGCCGCCGGCGAGTCGGCGATCCCGGCATGAGCCGCCCGGCCTCCCCCCTCGCGGCAACACTCGCCCAGGCCGCGATGGAGCTGCGCCTCACCGCCCGGCGCGGCGAGAACGTCCTCGTCACGGTCGTCCTCCCGGTCGTCGTGCTGCTGTTCTTCGCATCGGTCAGCGTCCTGCGGACCGGTGGTGGCTCGCCGGTCGACTTCCTCGTGCCTGGGTCACTGGCCCTGGCCGTCATCGCGACAAGCTTCGTGAACCTTGGCATCGCCACGGCATACGAGCGGCACTACGGTGTGCTGAAACGGCTGGGTGGCTCGCCCATGACACGGGGCGGTCTCATCGCGGCCAAGATGCTGGCCGTCCTGGTCGTGGAGATCGCCCAGGTCGTCCTGCTCGTCACGGTCGCGGCGGCTGTCCTGGGCTGGCGGCCGGGCCCGAGCATCTCACCACTCCTCGTCACGGTCGTGCTGATGCTCGGGACGTTCACGTTCGCGGGTCTCGGCCTGCTCCTCGCCGGCGCGCTCCGGGCCGAGGCAACGCTCGCCCTCGCGAACGGCCTGTTCATCGCGTTCCTGCTCCTCGGCGGGATCGTGCTTCCGATCTCACACCTGCCGGTGGCGCTCCAGGGAATCGCCGCGATCCTGCCAGCTTCCGCCCTCGCCGACGCGTTCCGGATCGCACTCGGGCAGGGCGGCGACGCCACGAGCTCGGTCGCGGTCCTCCTGGCCTGGGGCGTCGGGTCCGTGCTCCTCGCCGTGTGGACCTTCCGCTGGGAATAGGCGGGCACCGTCCGTTGTCCGTCGTCCGCTATCCTTCGTCCCAAGGCCCGGGACCGGGTGTCCTTGGGCCCACGGCGCCCGACTATCCTCCGCGGGTCGCACGCACATCAGCGAGGCCCGCATGATCCTGACGTCACCGTTCCACGCGCGAACGAGCGCATTGAACTCGACTGGCCTATGGAGTCACTGGTCCGGCCATCTGGCCGCCGATCGGTACCAGATGTCGGACAAGTTCGAGTACTTCGCGGTCCGCAACTCGGCCGGTGTGTTCGATACCTCGCCGCTCTACAAGTACCGGATCCACGGCCGCGACGCGGAACGCTTCCTGGCTGGCGTGCTGGCGCGCGACATCCGCGGGTGTGCCCCTGGCAATGCGCAGTACACGGTCTGGTGCGACGACCGTGGCTTCGTGGTGGAGGACGGCGTCATCCTCCGGCCCGCCAGGGACGAATTCCTGCTGACCTCCGCGGAGCCGAACCTCGCCTACTTCTCGGACCTCATCGGACGCGACCAGGTCTCGATCGAAGAGGTCAGCCACGACTACGGCGTCCTCGCCGTCCAGGGCCCGCAATCGCGCGATCTGCTGGCGCGGCTCGTGCCGGATGTCGCCACGCTGCCCTTCTTCGGGCTCGCGACCGGCACCATCGCCGGCGCGCTGGTGACCGTCTCACGGACCGGCTACAGCGGCGACCTGGGCTACGAGATCTGGGTGCCGAGCAACGACGCGCTCAAGGTCTGGGATGTCCTATGGGAGTCGATGGAGGGACACGGCGTGCTGCCGTTCGGACTGGCGGCCCTGTACATGCTCCGCATCGAGGCCGGCCTGCTCCTGTTGGACGTCGACTTTTCATCGAGCCGATTCGCCTGGACCGACGAGGATCGCTCGACGCCGATCGAGCTCGGCTGGAGCTGGATGTTCAAGGACCTCGCCGGCGACGATCGGGCGTTCATCGGGCGCCGGGCTTTGGAGCGCGAGCTTACGGACAAGACGTCTCGCTGGCGCCTGACCGGCCTGCTGGTGGACTGGGCGGACTACGACCGGATCTATAGCGGCGCCGGCCTGATCCCGCCCAAGGACCACACGCCCGTACAGGAGGAGATGTTCGTGTACGACGACGAAGGTCACCAGGTCGGCTATGCCACGAGCTTCATGTACTCCCCCATCCTCCAGCGCCATATCGCCCTCGCCCGGGTCCGCCCGGAGCTCGCCGCGGCCGGGACGCCGGTGCGCCTGGAGATGGACGTGAACCATCGCTATGAGTACGTCGCGGCGCAGACCGCCCGACTGCCGCTGTACAACCCCGCTCGAAAGACGGCCTGACATGAAAACACAGACCGGGAAGGGCCAGACCAGGAAGCCGCACACGAAGTCGGCGACCGCGACGTCCGCGTCCGACCGGACCTACGACGCGATCGTCATCGGTGGTGGCCACAATGGCCTGGTCAACGGCGCGTATCTCGCGAAGTCGGGGCTCAAGACGCTCATCCTGGAGCGGCGCGGGCTGGTCGGCGGCGCGGCCATCACGGAAGAACTCCACCCGGGCTTTTCGTTCACCACGTTCTCGTATGCGCTGAGCCTGCTGCGGCCGGCGATCATCCACGATCTGGAACTCACCAAGAACGGCTTCATGCCGCTGCTGATGTCCTCCACATTCGCGCCGATGGAGAATGGCGACTACCTGTGGCTCGGTCAGGATCACGGCCAGAACCTCCAGGAGATCGCGCGCCACAGCCAACACGACGCGGACGCGTATGAGCAGTACTCGCACGACATGGAACGGGTCTGCCAGGCCCTCAAGCCGCTGCTGGATGCCGCGCCGCCCGACCTCTTCAGTGACGACCCGGAGGAGCTGCTCGCGCTCGCCTCGCTCGGGTCGCGCCTTCGCGGGATGGACAAGCGCGTCCTCCACAACGCGGTCCGGCTGTTGACCGGCAGCGCGGCCGACTTCCTCGACGACTACTTCGAGTCGGAGATCGTCAAGGGCTACCTGGCGTCGTCGAGCATCATCGGCACCAAGGTCGGACCCCGATCCCAGGGCTCCGGGCTCGTGCTGCTGTACCACTCGATGGGCGAACACGACGGTGAGTTCGGTGCGTGGGCCTTCCACAAGGGCGGCAACGGTGGTTTCACCCAGGTGCTTGCGCGTGCCGCACGGTCGTTCGGGGCGGAGATCGTGCTTGAGTCAGCGGTCACCCAGGTCATCACGAAGGGCGGCCGGGCGACCGGCGTCGCTCTCAGCGACGGCAGCGAGTACTACGCCACCACCGTGGTCAGCGCGCTCGATCCGCGGCGCACGTTTCTGGAGCTGGTGAACCCGCGCGAACTGCCGACAGACCTCGTCGAGGACATCACCCGCTTCCGCTTCCAGGGCACGTCGTCGAAAGTCAACTTCGCGCTGGACGGTCTGCCGAGATACCCGGCACTGGGCGATCGGGGCGATCAGTTCCGTGGATTCACGAACATCGGACCGTCCATGGATTACCTGGAGCACGCGTTCGACGAGGCCAAGTACGGGTGGTACAGCTCGCGTCCGTATATCGATGGTGCGATCCAGTCGACGATCGATCCGGACATGGCGCCGCCCGGCAAGCACGTCATGAGCTGCTTCATCCAGTACACGCCCTACCAGCTGCGCGAGAGCGACTGGGACACGGAACGCCAGGGCCTGGGCGACACGGTCCAGCGGACGCTGGAATCGTTCTTCCCGGGGTTCAGCGACCTCATCCTCCATCGTGAGGTCGTCACACCGCTTGACATCGAGCGAACGGTCGGGCTGAGCGAGGGCAACATCTTTGCGGGCGAATTCCTCGCCCCGCAGATGTACTTCTTCCGCCCGGCACCCGGCTGGAGCCAGTACCGGACGCCGATCGACGGCTACTACCAGTGCGGATCCGGCACGCACCCGGGTGGCTGCGTCATGGGTGCGCCGGGCAAACTTGCCGCCGAGCGGATCCTCAAGGATCGCGCCCGGGACTGCCTTTCTGGTGCGCTCACTGCCCACCGTGCTCGGGCGCGTGGACCCGGCCCGCGCCGTGCGGGTGGTGATTGAAGACTTTGAAGAGGATGAGACCCTGCTGGCGGCCGAGGTGGAGGCCCGCCTCATCGCGCGGGTGTGCAAGCGCGCCGCGGTCAAGGCCGGCCAGGTGCTCACCCCCGCCGAGCAAATGGAACTTGTGCGCCAGTTGGAGCGCTGCGTCTCGCCGCGCACCTGCCCGCACGGCCGCCCCACCATGATCCACCTCAGCGTCGACGCCGTGGAGAAGCAGTTTGGACGAAAAGGCTGAGGTCCACGTCGTCACGATCATCACGCGCGGCAGCGCCGGCGCCCAAGTGTTGGTCGAGCCGGAGGGGCGCGGCTGGCGTCTGCCCAGCTTCACGCTCGCCGGCCTCCCCGACAGCCGCGCCGTCGCGCCCGCCCTGCGGGCCGCCGTAGCCGAACGCTTCGGCCTGGCGGTGGCCGTGCTCAGCCTGCTGCACGACCAGCGTGGCCAGGCCGGCGGCCCGCGCAACGCCCTGGTGGCTCTGGACGCCTTCACTGCCCCCACGGACGGCGCCGAAGCGGCCGGCTCAGCCTGGCTCTCGGTGGATGAGCTTACCCAGGTCGCCTTTGCCGGCGAGGCTGAAGGCGCGCGTGTGTACCAATGGCTGGCGGACCTGGTGCCGGGCGCGGGCCATGCCTTGGGGTGGACCCGCCCCGGTTGGCTGGGCGAGGCCAGCCAGTGGATCGAAGCCCAGCTCGCCCAGCACGGCCTGACCCTAGCTGGCCCCATCGAGCAGCAGCGTACGTGGTCGCTCAGCGCTTTGCTGCGCGCGCCCCTGTCCGCGGGCAGCGCCTACTTCAAAGCCCTGCCGCCCCTCTTCGCCTCGGAGCCATCCATCACCCAGGCCCTGGCCCGGCGCTTCCCTGGCCGCTTCCCGGAAGTCATGGCCATCGACGCCGAGCGCGGCTGGCTGCTCATGCGCGAGTTCTCGGGCCAGCTCCTTCAGGCATGCTCAGACCTGACCGTGTGGTCCGACGCGCTGCGCCAGTACGCGCGCCTCCAGGTCGCTGCCTCCGCCGAGCCTGACGCGCTTCTGGCCGCCGGCTGCCCCGACCGGCGCCTCGGCGTTCTCCCCGGCCAATTCGCCGCCGTCCTCAATGACCACGACCACTTGCTCCTGGGCGCGCCCGAGGGCCTCAATGCCGAGCAACTCGCCGAGCTTAACGCCCTGGCCGCGCTGCTCCCCGCCGCCTGCGCCGCCCTCGAAGCGTGCGGCCTGCCCTACACCCTCGAACACGGCGACCTGCACGGCAACAACATCGCCGTAATGCCCTCCGGCTTCGTCTACTTCGATTGGTCCGACGCGTGCCTGTCCCATCCCTTCATTTGTCTCATCACCTTCCTTGAAACGGTCCGGCCCGACTGGCACGCGGCGCTCACGCAGGCCTACCTGGAAGAGTGGGGGGCTTATGCCTCGCCCGAACAGCTCCAGCGCGCCCTGCGCCTTTCCCAGCCGCTCGGCGCCGCGCACCTCGCCATCAGCTACCATCGCATCCTCGCCACCACCGAGGCCAGCCAACGCTGGCAGCTCGCCGGCGCCCTGCCACTTTTCCTCCGCGAGTTCTTGAAGTA
>JANONZ010000223.1:0-2687 GCA_031421095.1 Thermomicrobiales bacterium | reverse complement strand
GATATCGACATTGACCATCCGGAACGTCGTGGTCAGCGTCTGGGCCGGGTCACACTCACCGGCGGTCTCGTAGCCGAAGCCGGAGAACGCACACAGATCGGCATCGCCGGACGCATCGATGAAGGTCGTTGCACGGATGCGCGCGAGGCCGGCACGGGTCGCCACGACGATGGACTCGACCCGGCCAGCGCGGACGTCCGTCATCTGAAGCATGGCGTGCAGCAGGATCCGAACCCCGGCCTCGGTCGCGAGGCGCTCCCACGCGACCTTGAGATGCTCCGCAAGGTAGGTGATCCCGGTGCCGGCGCCATAGGTGTTCGGTCGCTCGACGACAGGCCCGAGGTCGCGCAGTGCCGCCACCACGTCGTCGCCGATCCCGCCGACCACCTTGCGGACCTCCGAACCAGGCGTGTAGAAACCGTAGAAGGTGTCCAGCACGGCCGTGCTCGTGCCTCCCAGGAACGGCAACCGATCGATCAGCAGGACGGAAGCGCCCGTGCGGGCTGCGGCGATCGCCGCGCTGGAACCGGCCGAGCCCGCACCCACGACACAGACATCGACGTCCGCGATGACCGGTGCGCGCACGGTCGTGTCCATCGTCACAGGACCACGGGCGCTGCGCTGACCGACCATCCGCCATCCACCGCCAGGCACTGCCCGGTGATCGCGCGGGCCTCGTCCGACAGCAGGAACAGGGCGGCATCGGCAATGTCCTGTGCCGCGACGAAGCCAGCCACGAGCGGCTGCTTGCGCCGCACGAACTCGGTCGTCGCCGGGTCGGTCGCGGCGCGGGCCGCCATCGGGGTCGCGGTCAGGCCCGGTGCGATGGTGTTCACGCGGATCCCGGCCGGGGCGTAGGCCGCGGCCATCGTCGTCGCCAGCGACACGATGGCCCCCTTGGCGGCCGCATAGGCATGCGTGGCGAACAGCTCGGGCACCGGCCGGGAGGCGAGGACGCTCGACACCAGGACGATGGACCCACGCGAACCGGCAGTCGTGGGTGGCTGCGCGAGCATGATCCGGGTCACCGCGCGGGCCACGAGGGCCTGGCTGCGCAGGTTCAGTTCCAGGGTGCGATCCCAGCCGTCCATCGTCAACTCGTGGATCGGACCGTCCCCGAACCCACGCCCGCTGCCCCCGGCCACCGAGAAGACGCCATCGATCCGCCCGAAGCGCTCCAGTGCCGCACCGACGGCGGCGTTCGCCTCCGTCTCGACCGTCAGGTCGGCCACAGCCCAGGCGGCCTGTCCGCCGATGGCGGTCACGCGGTCGACCAGGTCACAGGCGTGGTCCCTCGTGCGCGAGACCACGAATACGGATGCGCCCTCCGAGGCACAGCGGAGGGCGGCCGCTGCGGCGATCCCGGTTGACCCGGTGATCAGGCAGACGCGGTCCAGAAGACGGTCCATCACGCGCCCCCCAGGACGGCCCGCGCAGTGGGTCCGTCCGTCACGAGCATCCGAATGACGCCCGACTTGAGCGCGCCCCGGATGGCGCCGGCCTTCCGCGTGCCCGATGCGACGGCGACGACCCTGCGGATGCGCCGCAGCTCCTCGACCCCGATCGCGACGGCGCGCTCCGCAAGGTCCGGTGCTACGAATCGACCTGTTGCGTCGAATGGATGGACGACAAGATCGCCCACGGCCCCGAGCTCAGTCAGGCGCAACACCTCGGTGTCGTCGAGGACCCCGGACCGGACCAGCGATGACGCGGCGCCGTCATCGCCCGTGGGCATGGCTCCGATGCCCACGATGGCGAGGTCCAGGGCGCTGAATCGGGCGACCGTGTCGGCCACCTCCGGCTCTCGCAGGAGCGCAGCTCTGAGCGCAGCGGTCTCCACGAAGGTCGGCGAATAGATGGCCCGATGGGTGGCGCCCAGCCGGTCTGCCAGGACACGCGCAAGCTCGCCGGCATCGCGGTTGCGATCCAGCCGGGCGGAACTACCCGCCAACTGGACGACTTCCAGGTCGGGATCGGACCGGGTCGGGAGCTCGCGGACGACCGCAGCGAGGGTCGAGCCCCAGGCGACCCCGATGACATCGCCCGACGAGATCAGGCCGTGAAGGACCGCGGCAGCGAGTCGGACGACCGCGTTGAAGGTCGTCGCCTCATCCGTCGCCTCATCCGCCGCCGCGATGGCCACGGCGCACAGATCCAGGCCGAATCGTTCCTCCAGGACTGCGGCCAGCCCGCGGTCGTCGGCCGGGATATCGCGGTACTCGATGCGGACCAGCCCGTCCGCCAGGGCGTCATCGATCAGGCGTGCGACGCGGAAGCGCGAGATTCCCAATCGAGCGGCGATCTCCATCTTGCTCAGCTGGCGGTCGAAGAAAAGCCGGGCGACCTGCGTCGACAGGTCGGATGACGCAGACGCAGCAGTCATTGGCATGGTGGGATGATATGCCGTGCACATCTGAGAGACAAGTGCTCATCTGTGCATGTTGGATGCCGTTGACGACGGCTGCACCACAGGTCTATCCTCTGTGCATCCCGACCGGCAACCGCGCTGCGGCAGCGATTCCGCGCGCACCATCGCCCGGTCCCTTTCTCACCCAACAGGTGACCTTTCCCACATGCCTGGACCCGGCCCCGACCAGCGCGATCAGCGCGCACGCAACCGCCGACCTCGACGCCGCCCGCCTATCGGTGGCAGCGGTCGCGCCCCTGTCACGGAATTCGATGAGCAG
>JANONZ010000222.1:0-2265 GCA_031421095.1 Thermomicrobiales bacterium | reverse complement strand
CCGATGGGGATGCCGATCACGTTCGGCGTCCAGAACGCCGAGCACGAGGCGAAGGACTGGGCGAACAGCCGGTTCCTGCTGCTCCTGGGCGCGAACCCGGTCGAGACCCGCATCCCCGACGTCCACTTCATCTTCGACGCGCTGGAGGCCGGGGGCCGCCTGGTCGTCGTGGACCCGACCTTCTCGCCGACTGCCGCGAAGGCGGACAGCTGGCTCCAGATCCGGCCGGGCACGGATGCGGCCCTGGGCCTTGCCCTCTGTCGCCAGATCGTCGCCGACGGGCTGGTCGACGTCGAGTTCATGCGGACCTACACCGATGCGGCGCTCCTCGTGCGAACGGACACCGGGAAGCGGATCCGCGGTCGGGACGTGGATCCGACTGCGCCGGAGGTGAGCTTCGTCGCCTGGGACCTCGGCCGACGCGGGCCGATCGTCGTCGGGACGGAGCGGCTCGGGTTCGCCGAGGACGTCGAGGCTGCGCTCGCTGGGACGTTCCAGGTCACGCTCAGCGACGGCTCGACCGTCGAGGCGACGCCCGGCTACGCCCTCGTGGCCGCCGAGCTCGACCAGTGGACGCCGGAGCGCGCGGCGGAGCTCACGGCGGTGCCCGCCGAGCGGATCGTCGCGGTCGCGCGCGCATTCGCGACGACCAAGCCGGCGGCGATCCTCATGGGCGGCGGCTCGAACCACTGGTTCCACGGCGACCTGACCGGCCGGGTCTTCGCGCTGCTGTCCGCGCTGACCGGCAACATCGGGCGTTCGGGCGGCGGATTCTCCGTCTACGTCGGCCAATACAAGGTCCGCGTCGACACCTCGCCCTGGTGGAATCCGGGCGGCAAGAAGGCCAAGGTCTGCCCGAGCATCTACTTCGTCCGCGGCCGGACGGAGACGATGCACCCGGACGTCCCGTACCCGAAGAACGGCTGGCATGGCCTGTTCTGCACCTTCGCCAACCTGTTCGTCCAGGCGATGGACGTGAACCGGCTCCACAAGACGCTCGCGGGCCTGGACCTCATCGTCGTGGTCGACCACCAGAAGACCGAGACCGTGAAGTGGGCCGATGTCGTCCTCCCGGCCACTACCTGGTACGAGAAGACCGACCTGACCGCGACCCCGCTCCACCCCTTCCTCCAGCTCCAGCAGGCCGCGATCGAGCCGGTCGGCGAGGCCCGCTCCGAACTGTGGATCTGGCGCGAGCTCATGCGCCGGATCGCGCCCGATCCGGCGGCCGAGTACTTCGAGATGAGCGAGGACGACGCTATCCGGGCCATCCTCGAGGCCGGCGGTGGGCCGGGCGGGCCGACTGAGGGGATCACCCTCGAGCAGCTCCAGGCCGGCCCAGTCCGTCTGAACGTCCCCGATCCGGACATCGCGTTCGTGAACCAGGTCCGCGACCGGACCCCGTTCCCGCCCCGCTCGCTGCCGGCGCCGCTCGAGAAGACGGCCGAGTTCATCCCAACCCGCCGGATCGAGTTCTACAAGGAGGACGACCGGTTCATCGAGCTCGGCGAGACTGTCCCGACGTACCGGCCGCCCTATGACGACGGGATCCACGACCCGACGACCTACCCGCTCACCCTGCTCACCCCGCACTCGAAGTGGCGGATCCACTCGTCGTACGCCAACAACCCCTGGTTGGCCGAGATCCACGGCGGGCGGCCGGAGGTCTTCCTCAACCCGTCCGACGCCACCGCGCGGGGGATCGCGACCGGCGATCCGATCGAAGTCTCAAACACACGCGGTTCGATCGAGGCCTGGGCCCATGTCTCCGAGGCCGAGCGCCCCGGCGCGGCCACGCTCTACGAGGGTTGGTGGCCGCGCCAGTTCCGCAAGGGCAAGGGTGTGAACGAGCTGACCTCCTCGGCAGTCAACCCGATCCACGAGATCCACTACGTCGGGAACATGTGGGCACCGAGCACCGGATGGAAGGACTGCCGCTGCGAGATCCGGAAGGCCGGGGAGGCGCCCGATGCCTGACAAGGTCTCGCCGATCGAGGCGCTCTCGGACGCCTCGCGGGCCTACGGGGAGATCGGCCCGCGTTCGTCCAGTCCGCACTGGGGCATGGTCGTCGACCAGGAGCGCTGCATCGGCTGCTGGTCGTGCGCGGTCATCTGCAAGTCGGAGAACGACATCCCGCTCGGCAGCTGGTGGAACCGGATCCTCACCGACGGCGAGGCGCTCGACCAGCCGCGGAGCGAGCGGGGCGCGCTCGAGATGGACTGGCTCCCGCTCGCCTGCCAGCACTGCGAGAACGCGCCGTGCGT
>JANONZ010000221.1:0-7016 GCA_031421095.1 Thermomicrobiales bacterium | reverse complement strand
GGCCCTGGCCTCATCGAGCCGGCGGACGGGCGCCGTATGGGGCGCACCCGTGACGAGCTCCGGGGTGGCATCGGCCTCGCCGGCGATGGCGATCAGCGCTGCGGCGAAGGCATCGAGTGTCTCGATCGATTCGGTCTCGGTGGGCTCGATGAGCATCCCTTCGTCGACGATGAGCGGGAAGTAGATGGTCGGCGGGTGGTAGCCGTAGTCGATCAGGCGCTTGGCGATGTCGAGCGTGCGGACACCTGTCCGCTTCTTGATGGTCGAGGCCGACGCGACGAACTCGTGCATGCAGCCGCGGTCGTACGGGATGTCGAACGTTGCGGCCAACAGGTGCTTGAGGTAGTTGGCGGCGAGGACGGCGTCGTCGCTGACCTCGCACAGGCCAGACCCGCCATGTGCCCGGATATACGCATACGCGCGCACCAGCACGCCCGTGTTGCCGACGAAACTGCGCAGGCGCCCGATGGACGTGGGGCGCTCGCCGCTGCGCTCCAGGCGGAACGTACCGTCGTCGGCGCGCAGGACGCGCGGCGCGGGCAGGTACGCCAGGAGGGCCTCCCCCACGCCGACCGGTCCGGCACCCGGGCCGCCGCCGCCGTGCGGCGTCGAGAACGTCTTGTGGACGTTGAAGTGCATGACGTCGAATCCCGCTTCCCCCGGCTTGAAGCGGCCCAGGATCGCGTTGAGGTTCGCCCCGTCCATGTAGGCCAGTGCCCCGGCTGCGTGGACGGCGTCCAGCAGGTCGCCGATGCGCGTCTCGAAGAGCCCGAGCGTTGACGGGTTCGTGATCATGACCGCGGCGGTCCGCGGTCCGAGGGCCACCCTGAAGGCGTCGAGGTCGACGCCGCCATCCGCCGCGGATGGGATGGTGATCGTCTTGTAGCCCGCCATCGAGGCGGTCGCCGGATTCGTCCCGTGGCTCGAATCGGGGACGAGGACCTCGTCGCGCTCCGCCTCGCCACGGGCCTGGTGGTAGGCGCGGATCATCAGGATCCCGGTCAATTCGCCCTGGGCACCCGCGGCGGGCTGGAGGGTCACGGCACGCATCCCGGAGATCTCCGCGAGGGCGCCCTCCAGTTCCCAGAGCAGTTGCAGGGTTCCCTGGGCGATCTCGTCGGGGGCGAGCGGATGGAGGTTCGCGAATCCCGGCAGCCGGGCAGCCCATTCGTTCAACTTCGGGTTGAACTTCATCGTGCACGAACCGAGTGGATAGAACCCCGTGTCGACGGCGTAGTTCAGCTGGGACAGGTTGACGTAGTGGCGCACGACATCGGGTTCGTTCATCTCCGGCAAAGCCGGCGGAACGACGCGGCGGGCCTCCATCGGGATCCGATCGAGCGAGCCCTTGGGTGGGTGCGGGATCTTGCCGCCGCCGCGTCCCGGCCGGCCGCGCTCGAAGATCGTGGGCTGGAGCCGGCTGCCGGTCACGGTCATCGCCCAACGCCGACAGCGGATCGTCGCTCGGCACCGGCACCCGCCTCGACGGCGGTCGGCGGGCGGCCATCCAGGACCTCGCTCAACGCCTCGGCGAATCGGGCGATCTCGATGGGGGTGGTCACTTCCGTGGCGCACACCAGCAGGCCGTCCGCCAGGCTCGGGTCGTCGGGTTCGGCGTCCGCGAGCACCAGCCCGGCCAGGACGCCCCGATCCAGCAGCCGCCGATGGACCGCTGGGGCGTCCGGCACCCGGACGGCGAACTCATTGAGGTAGGCGCCCGGGTGCAGTCGCGGCGCGCCGGCCGCCGCGAGCGCCGCTTCGAGCTCCGCGGCACGTGCCGCGCCCAGGGCGGCCACGTCATGCAACCCGTGTGGGCCGATCGTTGCGAGGTAGACCGAGGCAGCGAGCGCCAGCAGGGCCTGATTCGTACAGATGTTGCTGGCCGCCTTGTCGCGCCGGATGTCCTGCTCTCGTGCCCGCATCGTCATGACAAAGGCTCGCTTGCCGTCAAGATCCGCCGTCATCCCGACCAGGCGCCCGGGGATCTGCCGGACCAGCGCATCCGTGGAGGCCAGGATCCCGAGATACGGTCCGCCGTACTGGGGGGCGATGCCCAACGGTTGACCCTCGCCCGCGGCGATGTCCGCACCGTAGGCGCCGGGCGGTGCGAGGACAGCCAGGCTGACCGGCTCGATGACGGCCACGAACAGGGCGCCCGCCGCGTGCGCCAGCCGGCCGATCTCCGGCATCGGCTCCAGCAGGCCCAGGAAGTCGGGCTGCGCGGCGATGACCCCCGCGACCGGGCGATCCGGCTCGGCCAGCAGCCGTGCCAGCGCCGCCAGGTCCGTGGTGCCCGCGGACTCGCCGTCCGTGATGAGCGGGATCTCATCCAGTTCCAGGCGGCCGGCGAAGTAGGTCCGCACGGTCTCGCGGTAGTGCGGGTGAACGCCGCGCGAGATGAGCACACGATCCCGGCGGGTCGCCCGGCAGGTCATGAGCGCGGCCTCGGCGGTCGCGGCCGCACCGTCGTAGTGCGAGGCCGACACGACGTCGAGATCGACCAGCTCCGCCAGCAGCGACTCGTACTCGTAGATGCTCTGGAGGGTGCCCTGGCTGATCTCCGGCTGGTACGGCGTGTAGGCGGTGTACCACTCGCTGCGCAGGAGGATCTGGTCGACGGCCGGCGGGCTCCAATGGCGGTAGACGCCGGCCCCCAGGAAGGACGCGAGGTCCGTCCGGTTGCGGGCGGCCAACCCGCTCAGCCGGGCGGCGAGCTCCAGCTCCGGCTCGGGCGGCGGCAGGTCCAGGCGGGACGCGCGAAGGGCGACCGGGATGTCATCGAACAACTGATCCACGGAGGTCAGGCCGAGCGCCCCCAGCATCCGCGCGCGGTCGTCGGCGGTGTGCGGACCGTACGGCATCGGGGTCAGCCCGCTGCGATGAGGGCGTCGTAGGCGGCGGCGTCGAGCAGGTCGTCGAGTTGGCCGGGATCGCTCAGCCGTACCCGGATCATCCAGCCGGCGTCGTATGGATCCCCATTGACGAGCTCGGGGCTGCCCGCGAGGGCCGCATTCGCCTGGACCACCTCGCCACCGACCGGAGCGAACAGGTCGCTGACCGCCTTGACCGATTCGACCACCCCGAACGGGGCGGCCTGCTCGAGCACGCGCCCGACATCGGGCAGCTCCACGAAGACGATGTCACCAAGCTGGCCGGCAGCATAGGCGGTGATCCCGATCGTCGCCTCGGCTCCGTCGGCGCGCACCCACTCATGGTCGTTGGTGTAGCGCAAGTCAGTCGGGACCATCGGCTCAGGCACTCCTCTTGTAGAACGGCAGGGCGACGACCCGCGCCGGGACGCGCGCGTTACGGATCTCGACGTCGAGAACGGTACCCGGGGCCGCGTCCCTGGGTGCGACGTACGCCATCGCGATCGGCACGCCGAGCGTGGGCGACTGTGTGCCGCTGGTCACCATGCCCGTCCGCCGGTCCTCGGACCAGATCGGATAGCCATGGCGGGCGATCCCGCGGCCCTCGACGGTCAGGCCCACCAGCTGTCTGGCCGGCTCCTCCCGGGCGGCCTTCTCAAGCGCGGTGCGGCCGACGAAGTCGCCGGCCCTGTCCAGCTTCACGACCCGGCCCAGACCCGCCTCGTACGGGTTGGTCTCGAGGTCCAGCTCGTTGCCGTACAGCGGCATGCCGGCCTCAAGCCGAAGGGTGTCCCGCGCGCCGAGGCCGATCGGCGCACCACCCACGCCGCGGACCGGTTCCAGCAGGGAGTCCCAGAGCGCCTCGCTGTGGGCCGTCTCGACGAAGACTTCGAAACCGTCCTCCCCGGTGTAGCCGGTCCTCGCGACGAGTCCGGGGATGCCGGCGACATGGCCCTCGGCGGCCGCGTAATAGCGCAGCGATCCGAGGTCGACGTCCGTCAGCGGACCCAGCGTCTGGGCCGCCAGTGGGCCCTGGATGGCGATCAGGCCGGTGGCCAGGGATCGATCGTCGAGGATCGCCTTGAAGCCCTTGAGGCGTTCGGCCAGGGCATCCGAGACGACAGCCGCGTTACCGGCGTTGGCGACGACGAGGAAGCGGGTCTCGGCCAGCCGGTAGACGATGAGATCGTCGACGATCCCGCCGTCGGGCTGGCAGATCATCGAGTAGTGAGCGCGCCCGACCGCGAGCCGAAGCGGATCCGAGACGAGGGCGGCCGCGAGCGCCTCGCCGGCCTCGGGACCTTCGACGTACAGCTCGCCCATGTGCGACAGGTCGAACAGGCCGACGCGCTCACGGACGGTCCGGTGCTCCTCGATGATCGAGCCGTACTGGACCGGCATCAACCAGCCACCGAACTCGATGAGTCGGGCCCCCAGCGCCCGGTGGGCGTCGGTCAGGGGTGTCAGGTGGATGGTCGGGTCGAAGGCCTCGGTCATGTGACCGCCGAGCCCATGCCGTCCGCGCTCAGGCGCTCCGTCGCCAGCGCAACGAGCGATCGTTCGGTCTGGAAGGTCAGCAACGTCGAGGCCTCGGCGAACGGGATCCAGCGGACCTCATCGAACTCGTGGTCGTGGCCGGCGAGGTCCCCGCCGACAGGTTCCATCATGAAGTAGTGGACCGTCTTGTGGATGCGGGTCCCGGCCTGAACGAACGAGTACTCGATGGAATCGAGCGGCCCGGTGATGCGAACCTCCAGACCCGTCTCCTCCGTCACTTCGCGCAGGGCCGTCTGTTCGCGGGTCTCATCGCCATCGGGCGTGCCCTTCGGAAGGGTCCACGTCCGACCGTCGCGCTCGCGACGGCGGCTGCCGACCACCAGCCACGGCCGTCCAGACTCATAGCGGACGACGATCCCACCAGCGGATGTGGCCCTGGCGGTCCTCAGACGGGCCCCGGCGCCGCCGTGGCACCCGGACGGCGGAACGAGCGGGAGCTCCCGGAGCGAGACCACTCCATGACCACTCGGGGCCCGGGGCGGCCACTGCGGCGACGTTCCGGGACCGCCGGATGGATCGTCCGCCAGCCGGCCCGTAGACGGGTCAGCGGCGCGGCCTCAGGGCCGCGCAGGACCGTGGACCGGACACCGGGCGCGCTGAACGTGCCCGACGGGCGGAGACCGAGTCGTCGTTCCCGGACGCGGGTGGAGGAACGGACGAAACGGGCGGCCGGACGGGCGGCGTATTTCGCCGCGATGCTGTGGTCCATGGGTCGCTATGGTAGCGGTTCAGGCCGGTGTTGCAAGCGCGGCCGTGAGCGCGGCGCGCATCTCGGTCGCGCCTTCCGGTGCCAGGGCGCGCCGGGCCTCCGCGAGGTCGACCTCGCGCCGGGCCGCAGCAACGTAGAGATCGAGAACGCCCGGCGCGTGGGCGCGCAACGCGTCCAGGTGCGAGCGGAGCGTTCCGACATCGCCGCGGGTGACCGGCCCGGTCAGGGCGGCCCGGATGCCGAGTGCTCGGGCGTTGCCGAGTGTCCCCTCGATCAGCGGCCCGTAGATCGCCAGCGCGCCGGCCTCGTCGAGCCCGGCGACCCGTCCCAGTTCTGCGATCGCGTCGAGGAGGGCGACCAGTCCCCCGGCCGCGAGGACCGCGGCGGCGTGATAGGCCGCTTTGGAGCCGGGCGTCAGGCGGACCGGCTGCGCACCGATCGCCTCGGCCATCTCGGCCAGCATCGTGGCGAGCTGGTCATCGCCCTCGATGGCGACTGTGGCGCCGTGGAGTGCCTGGACCGCCCGCTCCGTATCGGCGAAAGCGACCAGCGGATGGAATGCCCCGATCTGGGTGCCGGCCGCCATGGCCGGGGCCAGGACCTCCGCCCCAAGGGCGCCGCTGGTATGGATCATCGCCTGCCCGCTGTACATCCGAAGCGAGGCAGCCAGGGGCCCGACCACGTCGTCCGGGACGGCCAGCACGATGAGCTCGACCTCATCGAGCAGCGGCTCCGGATCGACGAAGACGCGGCTGACCTTGACCAGCGAGCGGAAGCGGTCGCGCCGCTCAGCGTCACGGCTGGCGACGGCCTGGATCGGCCAGCCCGCCCGAGAGAGCGCGAGACCCAGCGCCGTTCCCACCGCTCCCGCCCCGACGATCCCGATGGTCGGTGGCTGCCCCGGCCCGGAATGCTGGTGAGGGTGCGCATGGTCGCTGGCGTGCCGTTCGTCGCCGTGGCGGTGGGAGCCCGGCGGGGTCGGGTCGAGGTCGATGCCGGCAGCCTCGATGGCCGCCGCCTTCTCCGCCCGGTCGCGTTCCGGGTCATCGCCGGGCAGGTTGCCCCAGGCTCTCATGGGCCGGTCGGCGCGGAGGAGGGTCCGGCGCGGTACGCTTGCACGCATCGAGTGTAGCGAGCCAGCGAGGACGGACGAGGTGACACGGATCGACCCCTTCGACGCCCGGGCGCCGCTTGGCCCAGGCCTGCCCGACTTCTATCGGTTGGACGCCCTGGCCGATCGAGTGGACCTGGCCAGCCTGCCCGTGACGATCAAGATCCTGCTCGAGAACCTCGTCCGGCACGCCGGCGGCGGGATCGTCACGACGCACGACGTCGACACCCTGCTGGCCTGGCGACCCGGGGTACCCGCGGAGGCGGAGATCCCGTTCATGCCCTCGCGCGTCATCCTCCAGGACTTCACCGGCGTCCCGGCCATCGTGGACCTCGCGGTGCTGCGCGATGCCATGGCGGACCTCGGTGGCGATCCGGCTCGGGTCAACCCCCTGGTCCCGGCCGACCTCGTCATCGACCATTCCGTCCAGGTCGACCGGTTCGGGACGCCCGGCGCCTTCGCCTTCAACGTGGAGTGCGAGTACGAGCGCAACGGGGAGCGCTACCAGCTGCTGCGCTGGGCCCAGACCGCGTTCCGTGACCTGCGGGTCGTCCCGCCGGGCACGGGCATCGTCCACCAGGTGAACCTGGAATTCCTCGCGACCGTCATCGGCGACCGGGCGGACGAAGCCGGCGGTCGGGTCGCCTTCCCGGACACACTTGTCGGTACGGACTCGCACACGACGATGATCAACGCCCTGGGGGTCCTGGGCTACGGCGTCGGGGGCATCGAAGCCGAGGCGGTCCTCCTCGGCCAGCCGCTCTACCAG
>JANONZ010000220.1:0-3848 GCA_031421095.1 Thermomicrobiales bacterium | reverse complement strand
GACGTCTCGCGACCCGAGCGATCGAGCCCGGCCGAGGGGTACCACGCTGCGCACCGAACGCAGCAGCAATCGATCGTCGCGGAGGCATTCGGAGAGCCGTCCCTCCGGTCGCCGGCCCGCGGCCACGGGGGTCGCGGCCGTGCACGGACGTCCCGAAAGGCATCGACGGCATGATCGAGATCCGTCGCGATCGCAACGTTCACGACACCGGGAGTCGGGACCACGGGTCGCCTGGCCGCGTGCGAGCTCCGCGCCAGCGACAACCCGGTCCTGGCCCGCGGCTTGCGCCGCTTGCCAATCCTTACGGCCTCGGCGCTCGCGGGACCGGGCGTGATCTGGCAGATCCGGGCTCAGGCGGCCACGCCAGATGGACCAAGAGGATGCCATCGGCGAGGGCGACTGCTGTCCACGGATGTTCCGGCGCGACGACCGCCACCTCGGCCTCCCCGATCTCGGTCGCCTCCTCGTCGACGCGCAAGGCGACACGGCCTTCGAGCACCTGCAGCGCCACGCTCCCTCGCTGATCGCTCTCGTTGAACACTGCACCGGCCCGGAATGCGACGAGCACCAGCCGGAAGGCCCCGACTTTGGCCAGCGTGCGGGCATTCCGGTCGCCCTCCGCGTATGGCTGTTCGGCACGCAGCCGGGCGGCCTCCTCGACGAGCTCGAACCGCAGGAGCGGAGCGCTCAGGGAGCGAGGCTCGCGCTCATCGCTACCTCGTGTCGTTCCGACCGCGAAGGGTCGCTGGCTCATCATGACCTCCTCGACTCTGGCGCGCGAGCGCACATACAGGGCGGGATCCGCGCTCCGAGCGCAGCATGCTCCGCGCACTCATGGCTTGACCAGTGTGACGCTCGCAGCCGCCGAGAGTTTGTGAGGGACACCGGGCGGCCGATCCAGAAGGTGGCGGACCGCAAAGTCGTCGAGCGTCAGCGCGTCGGCGACCAGCCGCGTCGACAGCGCCATTCCCTTCACCTGGGCGACCGTGGTCTTCGGTGGCATCGAGAGTGCTCGCGGGTCAGTCACGAAGTCGATGAGCGCTGGCCCGTCGTGGGCGAATGCCCCCTGGATGGCGGGCCGCACGTCCTCGGCACGCTCCACCCGCTCGCCATCGACGTGCAGACCTCTCGAGTGTCATCAAATCTCCTCCCAAGCAGCGCCGCGCTTAATCGCCCATTGAGGCTGTGCCCGGGCCGCTGTGCGAAGCGGTTGATCCGGTCGGGCCAACCATGCGCGGGCGACCTTCACGATCCTCACGACGCCTGCTGGCGAAGCCATGGGATCAATCCACCTGCCAGCAACAGGCTGACCTGCCGATCGGACAGTCGATGCCGGACAACGAAATCCTCGTCCCGGGTGGCGTTGTGCACGGTGATATCAGTGCCGCCGGCGATGGCCACGCGAATTCCGTCCATGACGAGGACGTCGTCCTGGCCCACCCGCTCGTAGTCCGTGGGGTCGGCAAACTCTAGCGCGAGCACGCTGAAGCTCGCGAGGTTCTGCCAGTGGATGCGCGCGAACGACACGGCCAGGACCGCGCGCAGGCCGAGGAAGCGGGGCGCGATCACGGCGTGCTCTCGTGAGGATCCCTGGCCGTAGTTCGCGCCCCCGACCACGATATGCCCGCTGGTGTCCCTGGTCGCGCGCGCCCGCTCCGGGTAGCTCTCGTCGATCGGCGAGAAGGCGAACTCGGCCAGCTTCGGGATGTTGCTGCGGAACGGCAGCACACGCTCGCCGGCCGGCAGGATCTCGTCGGTGGACACATCGTCGCCGACCTTCAGCACGACCGGTGCCTCGATCCGATCGGGCAACGGATCGAAATCCGGTAGCGAGGAGATGTTCGACCCCCTGACCAGCTTGACCCGCGAGGCTTGTTCCGGCGGCAAGGGCGCTTCGAGCATCGCAATGTTCACACTCGACTGGGCCGGCAGCGTCACCGTCGGGTAGTCGATGCCGAAGAGTCGCGGCAGATCGCGAGGGTCCGTGATCTTCCCGGTGAGCGCAGCCGCCGCGGCGGTCTCCGGAGAACACAGGTAAACCGAATCCTCCTTCGTTCCGGACCGTCCCGGGAAGTTGCGCGGGAACGTGCGCAGGCTGTTTCGCCCGTTCGCCGGCGCCTGTCCCATGCCGATGCAGCCCATGCAGCCGGATTGATGCAGCCGCGCACCGGCTGCGATCAGGTCGGAGGTGCCGCCCATCTTCGTGAGGTCCTGCAGGATCTGCCGCGATGTCGGATTGACGTCGAATGACACCCCGGGGTGTGCCTGTCTGCCGCGAACGATCGCGGCAACCATGGCGAAGTCGCGCAGTCCCGGGTTGGCGGACGAGCCGACCACCACCTGCGCGACGTCGCGACCCGCCACGTCGCGGACCGGCACCACGTTGCCAGGGGAGCTGGGCAACGCGATCAGCGGCTCCAGCGTGGACAGGTCGATCTCCTCGTCGACGTCGTACACGGCGTCCTCGTCAGCGAGCAGTTCCACGAAATCGTCCTCGCGTTGTTCAGAACGCAGGAATACCCGCACCTGCTCGTCGGCCGGGAACACTGTGGTCGTGGCCCCAAGCTCGGCCCCCATGTTGGCGATGACGTGGCGATCCATCGCGGTGAGATGCGCCAGCCCCGGGCCGTGGTATTCGATGATCCGGTTCACGCCGCCCTTGACACCGTGCCGGCGGAGCATCTCCAGGATGACGTCCTTGGCGCTCACCCAGGGCGGCAGCTCGCCGGTCACGCGTACTCCCCAGATTTCGGGCATCCGCAGATAGATCGGCTCGCCGGCGATCGCCATTGCCACCTCGATGCCCCCGAGCCCGATCGCCAACATCCCCAGCGAGCCGGCCGCCGGAGTGTGGCTGTCCGATCCAACCATCGTCTTGCCCGGGATGCCGAAGCGCTGCATGTGCGTGGGATGCGAGACGCCGTTGCCGGCCTTCGAGTACCACAGCCCGAACCGCTGACTGCCCGAGCGCAGAAAATCGTGGTCCTCGGCGTTCTTGCTGTCGGTCTGGAGCAGGTTGTGGTCGACGTACTGCACCGACACCTCGGTGCGCGCGCGACCCAGGCCGAGTGCTTCCAGCTCGAGCATCACCATCGTGCCGGTTGCGTCCTGGGTGAGTGTCTGGTCGATGCGTAGCGCGATCTCGTCGCCGACGGTCATCGCGCCGGAGATCAGGTGACCTGCGATCAGCTTCTGCGTGACGTTGTGTTCCAAGGTCGTGCTCCTGGCTGAATCCTATCCACCAGCGCCATCCCCTTGGCGATGCCGAGGCCGAATACCAGGCGCATCAGGAGGGCCTCAGTGTCTTGAAGATGACGATGGCGGCGGCGGTCACGAACAGGTTGAGCAGCGACGCGGGCAGCAGCCACTTCCAGGCGAAGTCCATCAGCTGGTCGATGCGCACGCGCGGGAGGGTGCCGCGCATCCACACGAAGGTGAACACGAAGCCATAGGTCTTCGCCATGAACCAGAGGATACCGGCCACCCAGTCCAGTCCGATGTACGCCCACGCACCGATGAGCGCGACGATGAACAGGTTGGCCAGCACGAACCCCGCGAGAAGCGCCTGCCAGGCCTTGATCCGCGAGCTGGCGATCCAGAACGGGACCGCGAAGACCAGGGTGAGGGCAACGGGCACGATCGCCAGGACCAGGAGCAGGCCGATGCCCATGGATCCGAGGTCCACTTCGCCGAGCGAGACGGCCCACGCATCCGGCCACGGGAACGGGGCGTTCCAGCCGCCGAAGAACAGGGTGACCGTGAGGGCCGAGATGATGAACACGTTGACGTACTCGGCGAAGAAGAAGAACCCGAAACGCATCCCGGAGTACTCGGTCGCGAAGCCCGCC
>JANONZ010000219.1:0-1863 GCA_031421095.1 Thermomicrobiales bacterium | reverse complement strand
GACCCCGCTGACCCCGCCGCCGATCCCGCCGACCCCGCCCGCCGGCGTGATCGATCTGCGGCCGCTCTTCGCGCCACGGAGCATCGTGGTCGTCGGGGCGTCGCCGCGGTCGTGGATCGCCGAGACGGTCCGCGACAACCTCCGGACGATGGGCAGCGAGACTCGCTGTCACTTCGTCAACCCCAAGTACGACGAGCTCTACGGCCAGCCGTGCTTCCCCTCGATCGATGCCCTGCCGGAGCGACCGGACGTCGCGATCGTGGCGGTCAACCCGTTGCGGGCTGCGTCCGTGACGGAGGCTGCAGCCGCGGCAGGCGTGCCGGCCGTCATCATCCCGGGCGGCGGGGTCGTGGAGGGCGGGGACGCGGCGGCCGCGATGCAGGCCGATGTCGCCCGGATCGCTCGTCAGCACGGCCTGGCTCTCCTTGGCCCGAACTGCATGGGCGTCATCGACCTGACCGTCAACAGCGCGACGTACATCGGGGATGTGTCGCCGTACCTGCCGCGCGGCGGGGTGGCCGGCATCGCCCAGTCGGGCTCCGTGACGGACGCCTTCGTCCACTCCGGGAACCGCGTCGGGTTCTCGCGGATCATCAGCTGCGGCTCGGAGGTCGTCCTCGACGTCTGCGATTACCTGGCCTACTGCCTCGACGACCCCGAAACGACCTCGGTCATCCTGTTCGTCGAAGGCTTCAAGCGGCCGGAACGTTTCCTCGCTCTGGCCGATCACGCGCTCCAGCTCGGCAAGCCGATCATGGCCGTCAAGGTGGGCCGGAGCGACCAGGCCCAGGCCGCCGCGATGGCCCATTCCGGGTCGCTCGCCGGCGAGGCCCGCGTGACGGACGCGGCACTCGACGCCGCCGGGGTCATCCGCTGCCGTGACCTCGACGAGCTGCTGGAGACGGCCGAACTTGTCGAAGGCGTTCGGCGGACCGGTCGCCGAGTCGGTCGTGGCCGCACCGGCGTCGTGACCGTCTCCACGGGCGAGGCGTCGCTCATCGCCGACATGGCGTCCCGAACGGGGGTCGATCTCCCGCCGATCCCGCCGGCGACCCGCGCTGCGATCGAAGTGGCCCTGCCGACGATGGGCTATATCGGCAATCCGCTCGACCCGTGGGGCGCCGCCGATCCAACGACCGCGTATGGCGCCAGCTTCGAAGCGATGGCCGTGTCCGGCGCATACGACGTCCTCGTCCTCGTCCACGATTTCCCGTATCGCTCGCTGCCGTCCGAGGTCGCGACCGCCAACGAGGTCACGGCCCGCCTGCTCGCGGCGACCCACGACAGACCGGCCATCCTGCCCGTCTACGTCTCCCTCACGTCCGGTGAGCCCCCGCCAGAGACGAAGGCGCTGCTCGACGACGAGGGTGGCGGCGCGCCACTCCTGCGCGGCGCGCTCGAAGCCTTCCGGGCGATCGCCGATGTCGCCCGCTGGGAACGGCGTCGCGAGGCGCGCCTGAAGCACGGTCCGTGGCGCGCCGGCTGGCCGGCTCTCGCCGCCGACCGGACCTCATACGGCGCGGACCCGGCACCCGATTCGGCACCGACCCGATCGCCGATCGCCTTGTCCGAGCGCGAGAGCCTCCTGTTCCTCGGCGCTGCGGGAGTCCAGGTCACGCAGGCGATCGCTGCCGCGGACGCCACCGCGGCGGTCCTCGCCGCCCGTCGGATCGGCCATGACGTCGCGCTCAAGCTGGATGCGGTCGGACTCGCCCACAAGAGCGATCTCGGTGGCGTCCTCCTCGGCCTCCGCGGTGACGACGAGGTCTACGCGGCCGCGCTCACCCTGCTCGAGACCGGCCGGCGTCACGGGCTCGAGGTCCGTGGCCTCCTCGTGGAGGCGATGGCGGCGCCGGGTGTCGA
>JANONZ010000218.1:0-2955 GCA_031421095.1 Thermomicrobiales bacterium | reverse complement strand
CGAACCGGATGCCGAGCCGCGGCCCAAGAACCCCGCAGCGGTCGAGCTTGGTCGGATGGGCGGGAAGATCGGTGGCAAGGCGCGAGCCGCGAACATGACGCCCGGGGAACGGGCGGATAGCGCTCGCAAGGCTGCGCTCGCGCGTTGGGCTAACCGCCCCTAGATTTCGTTCAGCTTCGTGCGTTGGTCGTGACAGACTGTTGTCACGACCCTCACGCATAGTGTCAATATGAACAAGTTGAGCAGGGCCGAACGGGCGCAGATCATCCGGTGTCTGGTCGAGGGCAACTCGATCCGGTCCACCGCTCGGATGACCGGCGCGGCCCGCAACACGATCACGACCCTGCTGGTCCAACTCGGGACGGCGTGCGCCGCCTATCAGGACCGCAAGCTCCGGTTCCTGACCTCCACTAGGATCGAGTGCGACGAGATCTGGTCGTTCTGCTACGCCAAGGCCAAGAACGTCCCGGACGACAAGCGGGGCGAATTCGGCTACGGCGACGTGTGGACCTGGACCGCCATCGATCCGGAAACCAAGCTCGTCCCGTCGTGGCTCGTCGGGATGCGCGACTTCGATGATGCCCGCGCCTTCATTGCCGACCTTCGCTCGCGGTTGATGACTCCGCGAGTCCAGATCACCACGGACGGCCACGCGCCGTACATCGCGGCCATCGAGGCCGAGTTCGGGCAGGACGTTGACTACGCGATGCTCATCAAGACCTACGGCATCGATGACAACATGGCGGCTAGTCCAACCGCCCGCCGCTACTCGCCCAACAAGGTCACGAGCGAAAGTGTCCGCGTCGTGTCCGGCGATCCCGATCCCGCCTTTGTCTCGACCTCCATTGTCGAGCGGCAGAACTTGACCATGCGGATGTCCATCGGGCTAGAGTTGGCCCATGACCTTCACCACTCGCATCCCCGGCGCGATCCTCACGGAGCGCGAGCACGTCGTGCCGCTGGACCATGCCCGGCCGGACGGACCGACGATCACCGTGTTCACCCGCGAAGTCGCCGATCCCGACGGCCCCGACAAGCCGTACCTGCTCTTCCTCCAGGGTGGCCCAGGTTTCGAGGCGATGCGGCCCACGAGCCCGCCCTCGGGCTGGATGACGCGAGCGCTCACGGACTATCGGGTCCTGCTCCTCGACCAGCGAGGGACTGGGCGATCGACGCCGGTCGGGGCGGTGATCCCGGGCGAGACCGCCGAAGCCCAGGCCGAGTATCTGACCCACTTCCGGGCCGATTCCATCGTGCGGGATGCGGAGCTCATCCGTCACGAGCTCGGCGTCGACCGGTGGAGCCTGCTGGGCCAGAGCTTCGGCGGCTTCTGCTCGATGACCTACCTCTCGATCGCCCCGGACGGGCTGCGCGAGGCGTTCATCACCGGCGGTCTCGCGCCGATCGGCCGTCCCGTGGACGATGTCTATGGCGCGACATATCAACGGGTGGTCGAGCGCAACGAGCGGTACTTCGAGCGCTACCAGGAGGATCGCGCGCGCGTGCACGAGATCGTCCGGCGCCTCGATAACGAGGAATTCCTGCTCGAGACAGGGGAGCGGCTCACCTCGCGTCGCTTCCGCCAGCTGGGCCTCTGGCTCGGCGACAGCGCCGGCTGGGAGCTGCTCCACCATGTCCTGGAGCTCCCGATGGATTCGCCGGCCTTCCGTTACGACGTGGAAGGTGCCGTCCGGTTCACCCGCAACCCGCTCTACGCGACGCTGCACGAGTCGTCATATGCGGACGGCGTGGCCACGCGCTGGTGCGCCGATCGGCTCCTGCCGGACGAGATCCGCGACGGTGATGCGTTCACCGCCGAGCATGTCTACCCGTGGATGTTCGACGACTACCGGCCGCTCCAGGCCCACAAGCCGGCGGCCGAGATCCTCGCCCAGCACGAGTGGCCGCGCCTCTACGACGCCGCGCAGCTTGCGGTCAACGAGGTCCCGGTCGCGGCGACGATCTACGTCGACGACCTGTATGTGGAGCGCGCCTTCGCCGAGGAGACCGCAGCAACCATCCGCGGCCTGCGCACCTGGATCACTGACGAGTACGTCCACAACGGCATCCGCGCGGACGGTGGGCGGGTGCTCGATCGCCTCATCGATCTCGCGCGCGGTCGGGCTTGAGCCCCGACTGCTGGCCAGACTGCTACAGTCGGAGTAGTACTTAGAGGCGGTTTCTTATCGCCTCTGGCTTGTTCGGACCGTCCGCTCCTCGTCTCATGGCGGTCGGCGACATCTCGAGAGGGGACCCTGGCGGTTCGATGGCACGACGAAAGACATCAGCGACGACGAAGAATCGTCCTTCCAGGACGCGAGCGGTGTCCACGATCAGCGGCCGGCCCGCCGCGCCCGGAGGCGGGCCGGAACGTCAGGCTGCAAGCGAGCACGCGAGCCAGGGACACGCTGGCCAAGAGGAGGCCCCTGAGCCGGAAGCGCTCGTGGTGACCCACTGGTTCGATCCGGGCGAGGAGGGGCCGCCGTACGACGCGACGATCCGGCTGATCGGACGGCGGGTGGGCGTGACGGGAAAGCCCCGGCTGGGCGACTCCTTCACGCACGAAGAGGCGGTGAACGGCATCCTGCCCGGCACCGGCCCGATCTCCGTCACGTCGTGGGTCTACGGGCTCGTGCCGGGGGAGTGGGATGTCAGCGGGGATTGGATCCGATCCGCGACGCAGGCCGGCTCCCAGCGGCCTCTTGACCATCGCATGCGAAGGACCACCGAACCGCTCCGCCGTGCCGCCTGGTCGTGGCGTCGGTGGGCGTTGTCCGCGAGCCCGGATGGCCCGCTCAAGACCCGCTGGGCGCTGCTGGCCCCATTGGCGAGGATGCCAGGGGTGCTCCCTGGCAGTTGGACAGCCCTCGCTGCGCTCGGTGCCATCGTTGCGCTGGTGACGCAGGACGTGATCCTGTCGAGCAAGGATCTGTCGGTCGGCTCAGGCCTCGCGGT
>JANONZ010000217.1:0-1886 GCA_031421095.1 Thermomicrobiales bacterium | reverse complement strand
GGACCGCTGGATCGGCCGCTACCCGGGCCTCAAGGTCTATGCGGACTACCGGGAGATGCTGGACACGGAGCAGCCGGAGCTCGTGGCGGTCGTGACCCCGGACCACCTCCACCGCGACGTGGTCCTCGCGGCGGTGGCCGCGGGTGCGCGCGGGATCTTCTGCGAGAAGCCGCTGGCCACGACGCTCGAGGATGCGGACGCGATCATCGCCGCGGTCCGCGGGGCCGGCGTGACGATGAACGTCAACTACACCCGGCGGTGGTTCCCCGAGTTCGTCGAGGCCCGCCGGCTTATCCGCGAGGGCGCGATCGGCCGGCTGTCCCAGGTGATCCTGGAGATGGGCGGTCCGCGCTCGATGCTGTTCCGCAACCACACCCACGGGATCGATCTCGTGAACTTCGTCGCGGACTCGTCCCCGGAGTGGGTCTGGGCGGAGCTCGAGCGTGGTTTCGAGAACTACGGCACGGCGTACGCCGGCGACGGCGGCAACGACCCAGCGTCGGAACCCGGCGCGAACTACTACATCGCCTATGAGAACGGCGTCCGGGCATACGTGACCGGCATCAAGGACACCGCCGTGACCGAGTTGGCGCTCCACCTCACCGGCTCCGAAGCCCGGATCGTCATCGACCTGATGGGGATCCGGCTGGTATCGGTCAAGAACGAGAACGTCCGGGTCGCGCTCGGTGTCCCGAGCGTCCAGCCCATCACGCCGAAATGGTCGGTCGCCGGCATGCAGGCCGGGATCATGGATCTCATCACCGCCATGGACGAGGGCCGCGACCCTGCCAGCCCACCCGAGTCGGCTCGGGCGACCCTGGCCATCACCCAGGCCATCCTGCTGTCCCAGGCCCGCGGCAACATCATCGTCCGACTGGACGAGCTCGCCGCTCCCGCCATCCCGTCCGCGATCTAACCCCACCAGTATCAGGAGGGTCCAGACCATGCGCCTCGCCACATTCCAGGGTCCCGACGGCGCCCCGCGCGCCGGTGCCGTGGTCGGCGCTGCCGGCGACGAGCGGATCATCGACCTCGTCGCCGCCTCCGGCGGGCGCGTGCCGGCCGGCGACCTGCTCGCGTTGTTCGACGCCGGGCCCGAGGCTCTCGAGGCCGCCCGGACGGCGGCCGCAAACGGCGGGGACGGTCAGCGCGTCTCGGCGGTCCGGCTTTTGGCCCCGATCCGTCGCCCGGGCAAGTTGCTGGCCGTCGCCGGCAACTTCCAGGCCCATATCGAGGAGGGTGGGGGACAGCGCGTCGACAAGACGAAGATCGTCCCGAAACTGTTCATCAAACCGTCGTCCGCGATCATCGGACCGGGCGAGGCGGTGGAGCTGCCGTCAGTGTCGAACGCCCTCGACTGGGAGCTGGAGCTGGCCATCGTCATCGGCACACGTGGTCGCGATATCCCGGTCGAGCGGGCGCGGGACCACATCGCCGGCTACTCCGTCATCAATGACATCTCAGCCCGATCCATGCAGTGGGGCGTACCCGGCCGCGTGCCGTCCGGTTTCGACGACTTCTTCGACTGGCTCAACGGCAAATGGGGTGACGGGTTTGCCGCCTGGGGCCCATGGATCACGACGATCGATTCGGTCACACCGGACCCGAATGCGCTGGAGATGACCCTCAAGGTCAACGACAAGGTCTGGCAGCACGGGTCCACCGCGGACATGATCTTCAGCCCCGAGGAGCTCATCGCCTTCGCTTCCCGGTTCATGACCCTGGAGCCTGGCGACGTGATCGCGGGCGGCACCCTCGACGGGACCGGCGACGCGGCGGGCGTCTACCTGAACGCCGGCGATGTCATGCACGGGACGATCGGTGACCTGGGCACGCTTGTGACCCCGGTCGTTGCCACTGGAGGCCGCTGAGCCATGGCTGAGTCA
>JANONZ010000216.1:0-5236 GCA_031421095.1 Thermomicrobiales bacterium | reverse complement strand
TGGAGACGCTCACGCTGCCGGGTCAGTCGACGCGCCTGACCCTGACCCTCGGCACGGCGGGCGTGTACCCCTTCCTGTGCACGATCCCGGGCCATGCTGCGGCCGGCATGACGGGCGCCATGTACATCTCGCCCTGAGCTGCCCGTGGAGGGTTCTGCGCTCTGGCACGGCAGGGCGTCACGCTGCTGCGACGGCCGGGTGCCTCCCATAACCGCGTCCACGGACTGGTAAGCATCGGATCCGGCCCCGCCGCGCGGGCTTTGGCAAAGGCTGAGCGTGGAGCTGCCGCCATGACAGGTCCCGCGAGCGCCCGTCGGCTCGAATCGGCCCCTACCAGTCTGTGGACACGGTTATGGGAAAACCGCCGCCGCCTCTGCAGAACACGCCGCCGCCGACCGCCACCGCGGTCGCCTCGTCGTGGCAGCTTCAGATGAAGATGGAGCGTGGGCAGTAGACCGTCACGATCCAGTTCGGCTGATCGACGATCTCGCTGATCCGCAGATCGCCCGCCACGCTCAGGAGGAGGTAGGCGTCCACCGCGGCCAGGCCGTGCTCGACTCCGAGGCGGTCGATCATCCGGCGGGTGGCATCGCGCGCCGCCGTCATGAGATCGGGTCCGACTCCGTCGGCGGCGTACCAGCCGGCGGTGTTGGTGGAACGACCGATGGGTCCGTCCGTCCGGAACTCCGGGGCCGTGACGCGGACGTCCTTCCGAATGGTCAGACGGACGCGGGCCCGCATCGACGTCTCGATCGCGGTCCCGCAGACCTCGCCGTCGCCCTGGGCGGCGTGGCCATCGCCCAGGCTGAACAGCGCTCCTGGGACCGCAACCGGCAGCCACAACGTGGACCCGGCGGTGAGGTGGCGGGTATCCATGTTCCCACCGAGCTCCGTGGGAGGGATCGTGGAGCGTGGCTCCCCGGCCGGCGCCACACCCAACTCCCCGCAGAAGGGAGCGAGCGGGATTCGGATCCCCGGGAGGAACTCGGCGGCTCCGTCAATCAGCCGGGTGATCCGGAGCGCCGGGTCCGGGAACTCGTCGGCCAGGAGGCCGAACCCCGGGATGTTCGCCGTCCAGCCCCAGTCGCCCGGGCTGAAGTCGAGGAGTTCCACCTGCAGCGTGTCCCCGGGCTCCGCCCCATCGAGGTACACCGGGCCGCAGACCTGATCGACGCGGGCGAAGTCCAGCGTGGCCAGGTCGGCGGCCGTTGACGCCGCCGTGATCTGGCCGCACGAAGCGTCCAGCGCATCGAACTCGATCTCGTCGCCGCTCCTGATGCGCAGAACCGGCTCGACGGAGCTGTCCCAGGCCAGGTGGAACTGATCGCGGCGAACGTGGAACGGCGAGCGACTCATCCCGACTCCTGTACATCCAGCCAACAGCGTGTCCGCCGTCCGGCCGCGAGCTCCACGAACGGTGGCGTGGTCTCGCAGCGATCATGGCGTTCCGGGCAGCGATTGCGGAACGGGCAACCGGGCCCGGCCGCAAGATCGAGCCGTAGCTCGCCGCGGGCCCGCTCCGCGGTCGGCCGCGCCCCCGGGATGGAGGCGAGAAGCGCGCGGGTGTACGGATGACGCGGGTCACCGAAGAGTTCGTCGACCCGGCCCTCCTCCACGATCTCGCCGAGGTACATGACCGCGACCCGATCGGCGATGTGGTGGACGACGGCGAGGTCGTGGGCGATGAACAGGTACGCCAGACCGCGCGCCTCCTGGAGATCCTCGAGAAGGTTCACGATCTGCGCCTGGACGGAGACGTCGAGGGAGCTGACCGGCTCGTCGAGGATGAGCAGCTCCGGGTCCACAGCGAGCGCCCGGGCGATGCCCACCCGCTGACGCTGCCCGCCCGAGAGCTCGTGCGGGTATCGCCTTGCGTGCTCTGGTCCGAGGCCGACGTCCGCCAACAGCCCGGCAACCCGCTCGCGCCGCTCGGCCGCACTCGCCCCGATCCGGTGGACGACCAGGACCTCATTGATCGCCGCACCTACGGCGATCCGCGGATTCAGGCTGGAATACGGGTCCTGAAAGACGATCTGGACGCGCTCCCGCAGGCGCCGGAGCTCGCCACGGGAGGCAGCCCGCACGTCGATCCCGTCGAACGTCACGCTCCCGGCGGTCGCCTCCACGAGGCGGATGATCGCCCGGCCCGTGGTGCTCTTCCCGGAGCCGGACTCACCCACCAGGGCGAGCGTCTCGTGACGCCGGATCGTGAGATCCAGGCCGCGAACCGCGGCGAAGTCGGCGGCAGGACGCCCGCGCAGCCGATCCGCCAGACGGCGAGGTCCAGGGTACGTCACGACGAGGTTGCGAACGGTCAGAAGCGCGTCGGTGCCGTTCGGCACGACCGGGGCGGGGTGTGTCAGATCGCTCACGCGATGCCCTCCCGGCCGGTCAGGCGACCAGCCCCCGCGGAGCGGGCCAGACTGGCCGGATCCACGGTGACGGCGGCGAGGAACGCCTCGCTCCGTGGCGCGGCGTCAGGGCGGTGGCGGACGCGTCCCGCCTCGGCGCGGGCGAGGAAGTCGCCGACGGCCGCCATATAACGCTCTGGCTCCTCGGCGTGGGCCATGTGGCCACTCTCTTCGAACAGGACCCACTCTGCCTGCGGCAACCGGGCGGCGATCGCCGCCATCTGGGCCGGGGTCGCCTCGTCGTGACGGCCGCTGGTCAAGAGAACCGGCTCATCGATCGATCCGAGTCGCGAGAGGATCTCCCACGACTTCAGGGTGCCGATCACATGGAATTCGGTCGGGCCGTTCAGCGTCCGATAGACCTGCGGGTTCCGGGCAAGCTTGGCAAATGAGCGGGTGACGAACTCCGGGAAGGGCACGACGCGACAGAGATGACGCTCGTAGTAGGCATTCACGGCCGCCTCGTACTCGGGGTGGTCCCAGGTGCCGGCAGCCTCGTGGCGCTCCATCGTCGCTAGCACGTCCGCTGGGAGTGCGGCCCGCTGGCGCCCCGTTTCAGTGATCCACATGGGCATGCTTGCCGGCGAGCTCGCGATCGTCGCAGAGACGACGCCCGCCGGCCGGGTGAGGAGATACTCCATGAGGAGCATCCCGCCCCAGCTCTGTCCGAGGATGTGGCAGTGCTCCAGACCGAGGGCGCGCCGGATCGCTGCGACCTCGCGGACGTAGAAGCCGACGGTCCAGCGCTCCGGGTCGTCCGGCTGGTCCGAATTCCCGCAACCCTGCTGGTCGTAGAGGATCACCCGCCGGCCGGTGGCGGACAGGGCCGCCATCGATTCGAGATAGTCGTGGCAGGCTCCCGGACCTCCGTGGAGAAGGAGGAGCGGTGACATCCCGGTTGCCCGCTCCGCGGCTTCGTCACCCACCACGGCGTACCAGGTGCGGAGGCCATCCACCTCGATGAAACCCTCGCGTGCGCCGAGGGCCGGGTCGATCGTCCAGTCGTCGCTCATCCGGGACTACCTTCGCCCCAGCCCAGGGCGAGCCCGGCCCCGAGCTCGCCGCTCCGATGGCAGGCCGCAGTGCGTCCGGGAGCCACCACGCTCAGCGCCGGCAGCTCGGCACGGCAGCGGTCCAGCGCCACCGGGCAACGCGGCGCGAACGGGCATCCAACCGGGAGATGGGCCGGATCCGGCGGCGTCCCGGGGATCTGCGGCAGGCGACGGCGGCGAGCCGCGATGCTGGGGATGGAGGCGGCGAGGCCCGCCGTGTACGGGTGGCGCGGCGAAGCGAACAGGGCCGCGACCGGGGCGGTCTCCGCGACGCGGCCGGCGTACAGGACGACGGCCCGCTCGCAGAGCTCATGGACGACGCCCAGGTCGTGGGTGATCAACAGCAGGGCCATCCCCCGCTCGCGAACCAGGTCCCGAAGGAGTTCGAGGATCTGCGCCTGGATCGTCACGTCCAGCGCGGTGGTGGGCTCGTCGGCGATGAGCAGCTCCGGTTCGCAGGCGAGGGCCATGGCGATCATGACCCGCTGCCGCATCCCGCCCGAAAGCTGATGAGGGTATGCGTCCATCACCTTGTCCGGTTCGGCCAGACCCACCCGGACGAAGAGATCGTGGACACGAGCACGGGCAAGGCCTCGGCTGAGGCCGAAATGGAACCGGAGGGCCTCCGCCACCTGCTCCCCAGCGGCGTAGAGCGGGTCCAGCGCGGTCATCGGGTCCTGGAAGATCATGGCCACCCGCTCGCCGCGGACCCGTCGGTACCGCTTCTCCGGAAGGCCGACGAGTTCGTCCCCACCCAGCCGGATGCTGCCGCGGATCGTGGTGGTCCGGCGCGAGAGGAGCCCCATGACCGCGCGGCTCGTCACGCTCTTGCCGGAGCCGGACTCGCCCACGAGGCCGACCATCTCCCCCGCCCGGACGTCCAGGTCCAGCCCGTTCACGGCCCGGACCGGCCCGCCGGACGTTCGGAACTCGACGTCCAGGTTGCGGATCTCGAGGAGCGGCGAACCCGCGGCCAACGCGCGTGCGCGCCCGGTGGGGGCAGGCCCAGCCGTTTCCTTCGCGGCCACGTCAGCGTTCCCGCTCACGCGGATCCAGCTGGGATCGGAGGCCGTCACCGACGAGGTTGAAGCTGATGACCGTGAGCATGATCGAGAAGCCGGCGGACAGGGCCGGCCACGCGTTCTGGAGGAGGTACGCCCGCCCGTCCGACAGCATGGATCCCCAATCGGGATCGGGCGGCTGTTGGCCCAGGCCCAGGAAGCTGAGCGCGGCGATGTCCAGGATCGCGTAGGCGAGATCGATCGTGGACTGGACGACGACTACCGCAACCAGATTGGGGAGGATGTGCCGGAAGAGGATCCGGGCGTCCGAGAACCCCAGGGCGCGGCAGGCATCGACATAGGTCAGCGTCCGCTGGACCATCGTCACGCTGCGGATCAGGCGCGCCATGGCCGGCACGTAGATCACGCCGAGGGCGACCACCACCGTGCCAAGACCCCGCCCGAAGGTCGCGACAACGAGGATCGCCAGGAGGAGTGCCGGGAACGAGAGGAGCGCGTCGAGGATCCGCATGATCAGCGCGTCCACGCGCCCGCCGTAGTAGCCCGCCACGAGACCGAGCGGGATCCCGATCACACCGCTGATCAGAACCACGACGACCGCCCCGAGGAGCGTGGGCTGCGCGCCGTAGACGATCCGGGCCCAGACATCGCGGCCGAGCTTGTCCGTGCCGAGGAGGTGCTCGCCGTCGGGGAACTGCAGCGAGGCCGACAGGTTCTGCGCGTTCGGGTGCGACCCCGTGAGGATCCACGG
>JANONZ010000215.1:0-3137 GCA_031421095.1 Thermomicrobiales bacterium | reverse complement strand
TGGAGACGCTCACGCTGCCGGGTCAGTCGACGCGCCTGACCCTGACCCTCGGCACGGCGGGCGTGTACCCCTTCCTGTGCACGATCCCGGGCCATGCTGCGGCCGGCATGACGGGCGCCATGTACATCTCGCCCTGAGCTGTCGGGCGGACATCCTGCCTGACCCCCAGCCAAGGGAGGCGACGCTCGGGCACGATCAGTACCCCAGTGTCTTCTTGGCCTGTTCGAACCCCTGCTGCGTGATCTGTCCGCGGGCGTACCGCTCACGCAGGATGTCGAGCGCCGTCGGTCGATCGGTCGCCGTTCCTCACAGGGTCACCCGGAATCCGGCCAGCCGGCCGCCGACGATGAGGCCGGTGCGGGCGAGGCGGCGTTCCAGCGGGTTCCCGATCCAGGAGCGTTCGAAGAGCACCTTGCCGGCGTGCCAGACGCGCCGCGGCTGGCGCAGGTCGAGCGCCGGATCGGGCTCCGCGTAGAAATCTCCGACGGCGAAGGCCGCGCGCCCTGCGCCCGCCTCGACCCAGCAGAAGCCCACGCCGTCGAACCCGGAGGGCGCCGGCCGGCCGGCGAAGGTCGCGGCGATCTCCCGGGCTACGACAAGCGCCTGGGCGTGCGCAAAGACGCCGGCCTTGGGGAGTGGCTTTCCGTTGGCCAGCGTGATCGTGGTCACGTCGCCCACCGCGTAGACGCGTTCGTGGGCGGTCTGGAGCGTGCTTCGCTCGACCGGGATCCAGCCCGCCTCGTTGGCGAGGCCGGAGCCACGTACCGCTCCTGGCGCACGGTGGGGTGGCACGGCCGCCAGCAGGTCGTACCCGGCGCGCGTCCCATCGGCGAACACCAGCTCGGCCGTCGCCGGTTCGAAGCGCTCGATCGGGCTCCTCGGGTGGAAGCGGATCCCTTTCGCCTCGAGAAGACCAACGACGGCAGCGCCCATCGCCGGACCCGCTACGGGCATCGGCTGCGGTTCCGGGGTGAAGAGGTCGATCTGGCTCGCCTCGCGCAGGCCGCGCCGACGCAGCTCGTCGTCCAGCAGGAGCGCCGCCTCGTACGGTGCGGCCGGGCACTTGTACGGAAGGGCGCTCACCGCCACCACCACCCGGCCGCCGCGGAATGACCCGAGCGCCCGGGCGCACGCGGCGGCCCCTTCGGGGGAGAAGACGTTCAGCGCGGCATCCCGGTAGCCGGCCACGGCGTCGGGAGCGAGCTCGGCGCCAAGGGCCAGCACGAGCGCGTCGGCCGACAGAACGCCGGCCTGTGTCTCGACCTGCCGTGTCTGCGGATCGACCGCACGCACCTCGGCCTCCACAAGCTCGACCCCGCGCGCCAGAAGCGAGTGGAGTGGTCGCTCGATCTGCTCGCGGCGCCTTCGGCCCACCATGAGCCAGAGCAGGGAAGGCTGGAAGAGGTGGCGCGCTTCGCGCTCGACCAGCACGACCCGGTCGCGCGGATCAAGCCGGCGCCGCAGCTCGTTGGCGGCCACCAGGCCGCCGACCCCGCCACCGAGAACCAGGACCGTCCGGCCGGCCATCAGAAGGTCACCACTTTGTCGGCCCACAGGGTCCAGGCTGCAAGCTCGGCCATCGACGAGCGGTGGGCGCCCGCCAGCAGGTCCGCGTCGATCAGGCCCCGCCCGTCCAGGCAGGTCCCACACGCTCCGATCGGGACCTCCTTTGTGGCGAGCCCGCGCAGCATGCGCTCGAGGTTGTAGTAGCCGTCAGACGTCTTCTGGCCGAGCTTCGCACAGGCCACGGCGTCGGCCATCAGGAAGAGGCGCAGCTCGGTGCCCTCGGTCTTGCCAAGCGCCAACGCCAGGCGCAATCCGTTGTACGACCGCTCGGTGCCGTAGGGTGGATCGTTGAGGATGATGAGGGCCTTCATGGGTCGCGTGGATCTCCTTCCCGCGGTGGCCCGGCGTTCGACCGACCGGGCGCCTGGAGTGCCTCGTTTCTCGACAGGCTCGTTTCTCGCATCTTCAAAGGAGTATTAGCATACTATGTCATGGGCACGAGAGTCGTGTTGACAGTCGGATCTATGAGATGAACCGTGCCATCTGATCACCGTGACCATGCCGCGCGCGATCGCGTGGCGAAGGACGCTCTCAACGAACAGTTCGCCCGCATCGGCAAGGCCTTCGCCAGTCCCCGCCGGGTCGAGATCCTCGATCTGCTCGCCCAGGGGGAGCGGAGCGTCGAGGCCCTGGCCACACGAGCCGAGGTCGGAGTCGGGCTGGCCTCCGCCCACCTCCAGGTGCTGCGGCGGGCTGGCCTGATCGTGGCCCGGCGGGACGGAACGCGGATCTTCTACCGGCTTGCCGGCGACGACGTGTATCGCCTGCTCGCGGCGGTCCGGAAGTCCGCCACGGACCGCCTTGCCGAGACCGATCGCGCGGCCCGCGCCTACCTCGGCGATGCCGATCCCCTCGAACCTGTCAGCCGAGAGGAGCTCCTCGAAAGGGTCAAGGTGGGTGACGCCCTCGTGCTCGACCTGCGACCTGTCGAGGAGTATCGCGCCGGCCACATCGCCGGGGCGCTCTCGCTCCCCCTTGAGGAGCTCGAGGCGCGCCTCGCGGAACTCCCGGCGGGAATCGAGATCGTCGCCTATTGCCGTGGGCCGTTCTGCGCTCTGGCACCGCAGGGCGTCACGCTGCTGCGACGGCGCGGGCTGCGTGCCCGCCGGCTCGAAGACGGCTTCCCGGAGTGGCGGCTCGCCGGCCTGCCCGTGACCGTCGGGCCCTCGCCGATGTGAGGCACGCGCACGGGCCGGGCCCCCCGAGCGCCGATCCCCTCAGGCGTGTGCGCTCGGCCCGCGATGGGCGACGACGAGCGTCGAGCAGGGCGCGGCCTTGCTGATGGCGCGCGACACACTGCCGAGCACGAGGCCCCGGAAGCCACCCATGCCACGGGCACCGGTCACGATGAGATCCGCCCCGATCTCGCGTGCGGCATCGAGGATCTCGCGTTTCGGGTCGCCGTCGCGGATCATCGGCGTGGCGCGTCGCCCATGTTCCGCAAGGATATCTATGGCTCGCTGGGCGATCTCGGCCGCATGCGCCCGCTCGGCCGCCAGCAGTTCGATGAAGTTCCCGGCCTGGATGGAGTCGTACTCCTCCGTCCAGGATGTGACGCACACGACGACCCG
>JANONZ010000214.1:0-5939 GCA_031421095.1 Thermomicrobiales bacterium | reverse complement strand
AGCCGACCGTATCCGCTCCGCCGCAGACCGACCACGATCAGGACCGCGATCGGCACGAACACGACGAGGCTGTTGGGCACGAAGCCGAATGAGATCCCCGAGCCAAGCCACTGGATCTCGTCTGGGATCCTGGTGCCGGCCTGGACCATGGCCAGCTGGTAGACCGACATCAATCCGAGCACGACGAGGCTCATCCCGAGGGTCATGATCAGCGGATGGACCTTGAACACGCCGATGCCGATCCCGTTGGCGAGCCCGGCGAGCGCGACAGCGGCCAGGGCGATGAGGATCGCAACGACCGGACCCTGGCCGGTCACGAGCGTCGCCATCAGGAAGGCCGCCATGGAGGCGACCGCGCCGACGGACAGGTCGATCCCGCCGGTCAGCATCGACAGGGTCTGGCAGGCGGCTAGGATCGCGAGGGGGATCGCGGCACGGAGTGTCGTGGCGACCCAGTTGCCGCTCACGATCCCGGGCTTCGCCAGCTCGAGTGCTGCGACCAGGACCATGAGGAGGACGACGAGGGGGATGAGCGGCCGATCGCGGATGATCCGGCGCAAGCTGCCATCCGTCAGCGGCGAGCTGCGCGGCGCGCCCGTCGTCCCGGCTGCGCCGGCGGTCCCGGTCATGCCCGCATCCTGCGCATCGCGACCAGGCTGCCGAACATCACGACCCCGATGAGGATCGCGCCCTGGATCGCCGTCGACCAGTTGGGGTCGACACCGGCGAAGAACAGGTCGGTCCGGACGAGGGCCAGGATGATGACGGCGATGATCGGACCGAGGACTCCGCCGCGCCCGCCGGCAAGGCTGACCCCGCCGAGCACGATCGCAGCCACGCTTTGGAGCGTGTAGGACCCGGGCACGGGCGCGCCGACCCCGCCGGTGGCGGTGAGGGCGAGCCCACCCAGGGCCGCGAAGAACCCGGTCAGGGCGTAGGCGACGATCTTCGTCGGCGCGACCGCGACCCCGCTCCGGAATGCGGCGAGCGGACTGCTGCCGACCGCATACAGGCTGAGCCCAAGGGTCGAGCGCCGAAGGGGCAGCCAGACGACGACCACCACGACGGCGAGGACGACCAGGGCTTTCGGGAGCCAGGGGTTCCCGAGCGGTCCCGAGATGATCGCCATCAGCCACGGTGCCGCCCCGCCGCCGGGGGTGTTCAGGATGAGCAGCGCGGTCCCGGCCCAGACGAAGGACATCGCGAGCGTGACGACGATGTCCGGCACCTTCGTGACGACGACAAGACCACCGTTGATCGCACCGACTGCCAGCCCGAGCAGGAGGACCGCGACCACGACCGCCACGCCGAACAGGTCACCCTGGTCCTTCATCAGGACGGCGGAGGTGACGCTGGCGAGGGCCATCATCGACCCAACCGACAGGTCGATGCCACCGGAGATCACGACGATCGCCTGGGCGACGGCGGCGAACGCGATCGGCAGGATCGAGATGGCCAGGCCCTGGATCCCGGCCGGGCCATAGTTCGGGTTGAGCAGCTTCGTGATCGCCAGGAAGGCCACGAGCAGGCCTACCAGGGCGAGGGTCCAGCCGTTCCGCCGTACCAGGCCTTGCGCCGTCTCGAGGGCGCTGTCGCGTGGCCCGATCACTCCGCTCGTTGCGGTCATCGGGTGCCCGCCGAACCGGTCTCGGTCGCAACCGGGGTGGTGCCGGAATCCCGGATCTCGGCGGCCACCGTCTCCGCCGCGATGACCTCCGGCATGACAGCGTCCGGCCTGAGGTCGTAGGCCGCGCGGAGCAGCGTCGGCTCGTCGGCATCCGCCACCGGGATCTCCGCGACGACCCGTCCTCGGAAGATCACGATCGCCCGGTCGCACGCAAGCTGGATCTCCTTCAGCTCGGAGGTATAGAGCAGGACGGCTGCGCCAGCGTTCGCGAGGTCACGGAGCAGCTGATAGATCTGCTGCTTGGTGCCGATGTCGATGCCTCGCGTCGGGTCGAAGCAGAGCATCGTCTGGACGCCGCCGGCCACCCAGCGGGCGATCGTCACCTTCTGCTGGTTGCCACCAGAGAGGCGACGGACCTCAGAGGCGGCACGGGTGTCGATCTGGAGAGTCGCGATCGCAGCGTCGACCTTGATCCGCTCGCTCCGAACGTCGACCGGGCCCCACGCTCCGAAGCGCGCCGTGAACGGCAGGGCGATGTTCTCGCGAACCGATCGCTGCATCAGCAGCGCCTCGGCGCGGTCGGCCGGGATGTAGACGAGGCCCGCCCGGATCGCGTCGGCCGGATGTCGGAACGACATGGCGGCGCCGTCGACAAGGAGCTCTCCGCCGCCCGGGCGTTCGGATCCCGACAGGATGTCGAACAGCTCGTCCTGTCCCTGTCCTTCAAGGGCGACGACGCCGAGGACCTCGCCCGGATACAGGTCGAACGACACGTCCGTCAACTTCGTGCCGGAGCTCAGTGCCCGGGCGCTGAGCCGCGGGGTAGCGTCGGCGGGGCGGGCCGGGCTCGCCGCGACATCGGCGACGTGCGCGGAGAGGTCGCCGGCCATGTCGCCGAGCATCAGGGCCACGATCCGGTTCTCTGACCCGGCGGTCACGTCCACGACACCCACTGTCTCGCCTTCGCGGAGGACGGTGGCCCGGTCGCAGACAGCAGCGATCTCGATCATTCGGTGCGAGATGAAGATCACGGATCGGTTCGTCCCACGCTGGCGGGCGATGACCTCGAGGACGCGTTCGGTGAGATTCGCGGGCAGCGCGGCCGTCATCTCGTCGAGGAGCAGGACGTCGGGCTCGATAGCCAGGGCCCGGGCGAGGTCGATGATCCGCAACGAGGCAAGCGGCAGGTCGCGGACGAGGGCGGCGAGGTCCAGGTCAGGCAGTCCGAGCTCGGCGAGCCAGTGACGGGTGGCCTCGATCGGCGACTGGGTCAGACGCAGGTTGGAGCGGACGTCGAGGTCCGGGATGAGGGCGGGCTCCTGGTACACCGACACGATGCCGCTGCGACGGGCCTCGGCCGGCGAACGCGACACGAACGGCTTGCCGCGGACGAGGATCGTGCCGTGATCCGGCGGGACGCCACCGGTGAGGATCTTGACGAGCGTGCTCTTGCCGGCGCCGTTCGCGCCCATGAGCGCATGGACCTCGCCGCGGCGAACCGCGAGGGAGGCGGATCGCAGAGCGATGACCGCGCCATAGTGCTTCGCGACGCCGGTCGCGTCGAGCAGGAGGTCAGTTGCGCCGTCGAGCACGTCCAGGGTCGTCCTGTTGGTGTTGACCGGGTGGAAACGGGGTGCCGGCGAAGCCGGCACCCCGTGTTCAGTCGCGTCGGGGAAACGGGCTATGCGTCGCCCGGCCCCTTGCACGCGATCAGCTCGGGCTTGGTGTAGGTGGTCCAACCGTCGATCGTCAGACCGAGCGGCCAGGTCTTCGGGAGGGTGGCATCGGCCGCCGCCGTCAGGCTGGCTTTGCCGGCGTCGTCCTCGTTGCTCCACAGCACCGGGGTGACGTGGACCGTCGTCTCCGCGGGCTTCTTGCCGCTGAGGATCTGGAGGGCGAGGGTGACACCCGCGCCACCGATCGACGCCGGGTTGGTGACCGCGGCACCCTTGGGCCCGTCGGCCGCCAGTAGCTGGGTGACAAAGCCCGCGTTGTCCGCGCCGACGATCGGCACGTACGGGTGGTTGGCTGCCTTCAGCGCGTCGACGATGTTCGAGTCGACACCCGACGTCCAGATGCCGTCGAACTTCGTGCCCGCACTCATGATGTCGTTGATCTGCTGGGTGGCCGTGACCGGGTCCCACTTGGTGACCGCCGTGTTGGCGATGGTGATGCCGGGATTCTCCTTGAGCGCCCGCTGGAAGCCCGTATCGCGGTCCGTGTCGGCCGGATGGCCGGCGATGCCGCGCATGTAGACGACCGCGCCCTTGCCGCCCATGGCCTTGAACAGCCACGTGGCGCCGAGGTACGCGTACTGCTCCTGGTCGTTGGACAGGTTGTAGGCGCCTGGGGCGGTGACCGAGGCGTCGACGGCGATGACCGTGATGCCCGCAGCGATCGCCTCGGCGATGGCCGGGTTCAGCGCATCAGGACCGGACGGGTTGATGATGATCGCGTTGACGCCCTGGGCGATCAGGGTCCGGATGTCGGACAGCTGGCCGGGCGCGTCAGTGTCGCGATGGATGATCGTGACCTTCGAGACGTTGCCGGACTTGACGGCCTGGGCCTTCGCCGAGCAGAGCATGGCCTCGCGCCAGCCGTTGCCGACGCCGCCCGCGTTCGAGAAGCCGATCGTGTAACTCGCGGCGGCACCGCCGCTGGGCGCCGCCGGCGTGCCGCTGGTGCAGGCACCGGCGACGATCGCCAGCGCCGCGATCGTCGCGAGACCGCGAGCCAAATTAAGTCGCTTCATTGAATGGAACTCCTCCTTGCGCCGACCACGAAACCCCTCTGGGTCGTCGGTCGGACCATCATCACCGATATGCACCGCGTGCGTCGCCCGTCACCCACCTCCTTTTTGGCCGATCGCACGGGCGAGTCGTCGCGCATGCTCTCGATAAGCTTCGTCGAACAGGACCCGCGACCGGTCGACCCCCACCACGCTTCCGCGGGTGAGGACCGGCGGCATGACCCCCTGCTCGACGAGCAGCTGGGCGGTCCGGACCTTGATGGAATTGACGATGGCGACGGCGGTGATCGTCGAGCCGGGTCCGACCGGCGTCTCGAGACCTTCGATGTCGATCAGCGCGTCGGCGTGCGGGGTGCACAGGTCGATAACGAGGTCCGCCTCATCGAGGAGGCGGCTGCCGACGACCGGATCGATCGCCGAAGATATCGACTGCTGGACCGACGTGATCGCGAACACGCGGAGGCCTCGGGCCCGGGCGCCGCGCGCGAACTCCACCGGGACGGCCGTGGTCCCGCCGGCCGAGAAGACCATGACGACGTCCGCAGAGCCGAAGGTGAAGTTGCCGAGGATGACCTCGGCTAGGCCCGGTATGCGCTCGATGAACATGGCCTGGCGCTGGCCGTTGGCGCCCACGACCTGGGTGTGGAAGGTCATGGACAGTTCAACGATCGGGTTGAATCCCGGGTACGAGCCGTAGCGCGGGAACATCTCCTCCACCGGGATGCGCGAGTGGCCCGTCCCGAACAGGTGGACGAGCCCGTCGGCGGCGATCGCGTCGGCGCACCAATGGCTGGCCTGCTCCAGGGCATCGGCCTGGGTCTCCGCCAGTCGTTCCAGCAGACGCTGGGCGGCCGTCAACCAGGTCAGAACGGCGGGGAGGGCGGGGCTCGTCGGCGTCATGTCGGCACCGTGGCGCGGGCTGGCTCGCTTACGACCGTCGCGACCGGTTCCCAGTGGCCGCTCTTCATGGATCGATAGGCGGCGTCGATGATCTGGTTGACGACCAGTCCATCCGCAAACGTCTCCCGTGGGGTCGTGCCGGATCCAAACGCTTCCACGACGTGCTGCATCATCGCGTCGTGTCCGTGGACGTGGGTCTCGTCGGGAACGGGATAGACCCATCCGGTGTCGGCGTCGACCTTCTCACCCAGATAGCCTGCTGGCCGCTCGATGAACGCCCGCAGCGGGGTTGAGGTGATGTCCTGGACGATCCGTCCCGCATCGCCGTAGACCTCGAACCGGTTCTCCAGGCCGCCCTTGGAGGACCACGAGACGTCCATCGTGGCAACGCGCTCGTCCTCGAATCGGACCACCATCACCGCGTTGTCCTCGCCGGTCGTCCGGTCGCCGTGGACCAGCGTCGCGCCCCACGCGAACACGTCACGGATCGGGACGTCCTTGCCGAACAGGTAGCGCGCGGCCTCGGCGCCATGCGACGCCATATCCAGCAGGGCGCCTCCACCGGCCAACTCAGCGTCCCAGAAGTGCGCGGCATGCGGACCGCTGTGGCCCTCGCGCGCCCGGAACGTGGTCACCCGACCGACCGCGCCGGCCTGGATCATC
>JANONZ010000213.1:0-2892 GCA_031421095.1 Thermomicrobiales bacterium | reverse complement strand
ATGCCTTGAACGTCATCGCGCCGACGTTCGGGTCCTGCTGGACGGCCCCGATCGTCGAGATGAGCTGGTCGACGTTAACCCCATTTCGGGCAGTGACGGTGGCCATGGGTGTACCTCCTGTTGGGCGGTCGAGACACGGGGACGGACCGCTTCGGGGGCTGGGACGCGCCGCCGATCGAAGTTATTCCTTGGGCCCGAACGGGAATATCCAGCGCCGGCGCAACGTCTATCGCGAGAAGGACACCTTTTTCGCGTGCACGCAGCCGCCGAGGGAGCGATGATCGCCACCGTGATCGACGCGAGGAGCCAGCCGGGAAGAGACCGCGGCGCCGGCGAGCCCGTGCGGCTGTTCGCCGATGTCGCCCGAGAGCAGCTCGACGGTCTGTATGGCTACTGCGTCCGGCTCACGGATCATCGGGCCGAGGCGGAGGACCTCCTCCAGGACACGCTGCTGCGGGCGATGCGGGCGTACCCGAAGCTCCGTGACGAGAACAGCGTGAAGGGCTGGCTCTTCGCGATCGCCACGAATGGCTGGCGCGATCTCTGCCGGGCGCGCGGACGCACCGTCCCGACGGTCTCGCTCGACATGAGCGACCCGGACGACGATTTCTCACTGTTCGCGACACTCGCCATCGAGGACCCGTTCCCCTACTCCGATGAACTCCACCTCGATTTCCTGCGGCTCTTCCGCGACGATGACGTCCAGAAGGTCTTCGCCCGGATCAACCCGGTCTTTCGGGCGCCGCTCATCCTCACGACCATCCATGGCTTCAGTTGCAAGGAGGCCGCAGCCATCCTCGATGTGCCGCTCGGGACCCTCCTCTCCCGCCTCCATCGAGGCAGGAAGCAGCTCGAGCACGGCATGTGGGACTACGCCGTCAAACACCGCCTTGTGGAGGTAAGTGACACGCCATGATCGACTGCCCCGAGGCCGTCCGCCGGATGTGGGCGTACCTCGACCACGCCCTCGAGCGAGGCCCATCGGAGGAGTTCGAAACGCACTTGGAGGCCTGCCAGCGCTGCTGTGGGGAGCTGGAGTTCTCCCGCCATCTCAAGGAGAAGGTGGCCACCACGGGCGCCGAGACGCTGCCTGACCCACTCCGCCGCCGGATCGACCTGTTCCTCGATGGTGGCGCCCCACGCAACCCCGGAGGAGGCGCCTGATGACCGATGTCCCCGTCGGCCACGTGGCCGGCACGGACTTTCTCCAGCAGGACGCCATCAGAAGTGCCGTCCGTGAAACGTATCGCTCCGTCGGTCTGACCGACCGGCGGGTGGCGGAGCGCTTCTACAGTCCGGACGAACTCGCGGGCCTGCCGGACGAGACGGTCCGGATGGCCTTGGGCGTCGGCAATCCCGTGCGTCAAGCCGGCCTGCGTCCCGGCGACGACGTGCTCGACCTGGGCTCGGGCGGTGGCATCGACTGTCTCATCGCCGCCCGGCTCGTGAACCCCGGCGGCAGCGCCGTGGGGGTCGACTTCCTCGCCGAGCGAGTCGACCGGGCGACGCGTTCGGCGGCCGAGGCGGGCTCAGTCGGCGTCCGTTTCGTCGAGGCCGAGATCGAAGCGCTGCCGCTGCCGGACGATTCATTCGACGTCGTCATCAGCAACGGCGTGATCAACCTCTCGCCGCGCAAGGTGCGCGTCCTTGCCGAGGCGTTCCGCGTGCTGCGGCCAGGCGGCCGCCTGGCCATCGTCGACCTTGTCCTCGATCACGATCTGCCGCCCGAGGTCCGGACCCACCCGGCGGCGTGGGCCGGCTGCCTGTCCGGCGCACTGTCCGAGATCGCCCTCTACAAGGGTCTGCGGCGAGCGGGCTTCCGGGACATCGCCATCGAGCCGCTGAACGACTTCGGGATCGCCGAGTGCGCCCTGTACCCGCTCTTCAACGACGACCTCCTGGGACTGCTCCGGCGTACCGTCCCCGCCGAGCGCCAGGAGCGGATCGCGCGGAGTGTCTTCGTCCACGGCCGGAAGCCCGCTCCGGACGAGGCACGGCCTGGCCGCTCCCGGGGCTGAGGCGCCGGACGTACATGGGTGCCGTCGATCGGGGAATACACAGGCCCCTCCCATCGTCTTTCCCATGAAGCACCGCAATGAAGGGACAGCAGAGATGGGCCAGTCCAGCACGCTCCGCGTCGACATCGATTCGCTCCGCGCGGCCATCCGCGCCGAGTACGCGGCAGTGGCCGAGCATCCCGCCCAGGGCTTCCACTTCCACACGGGCGCGCGCCTCGCCGCGATCCTCGGCTACCCGGAGGAGTGGCTCGCCGAGCTCCCGGCGAGCGCGATCGAGTCGATGGCCGGCACTGGTAACCCGTTCGCGCTCGGCGAGCTCCAGCCTGGCGATCGCATCGTGGACTGTGGGTCCGGCGCGGGCGTCGACAGCCTGATCGCGGCGCGGCTTGTAGCGCCGGGCGGTTGGGTGATCGGCGTCGACATGACGCCGGAGATGCTCGCCAAGGCCCGCCGGAACGCCGACCTGGCAGGCCTCGGGAACGTCGAATTCCGTGAGGGCGTCATCGAGACCCTTCCGGTTCCCGATGGCTGGGCCGACGTAGTCATCTCGAACGGCGTCCTCAACCTCGTGCCGAACAAGGACCTCGCCCTGGCGGAGATGTTCCGGGTCCTCCGCCCCGGCGGCCGGATCCAGCTCGCCGACATCGTTCTGGACCGACCTGTGCCTGGTTCGTCCAAGACCGACGTGAGCCTGTGGACCGGTTGTATCGCGGGAGGTCTCGTCGAGGACGACCTGGTATCGCTGATAACAGGAGCGGGATTCCACGACGTTGATGTGCGGCGAGGCGTGGACGTCTTTGGCGGAGCTCCGCAGCACTCGGACGCCGCCGCGTTCGGGACGATCGGCGCCGGGATCGTCGGGCACAAGCCCTGA
>JANONZ010000212.1:0-5290 GCA_031421095.1 Thermomicrobiales bacterium | reverse complement strand
CCCATCGCCCATCTGGCCTTCGGTCCATTGCCCGGAATCGCCGTCCGTGGGATACTCCGCCCCAAGGTCGCCGCCGCTCGACCGTCACCGGGGATTCGTGCGGGCGGACGCGACCTCGGGCCAACTCGCCGAGGATCTACGCGCCGATGACCCTGCTTCTCGCCGCGGTGGGTGCGACGCTGATGGCCTTGCTGGAGCTGACCGCCGGCCCGTACATGCGAGTCGGGGTGGCGCAGCCGCATCTCGTCCTCGTCGTCGGCATCGTCGTTACGGTGGCGGTCGGTCTCGAATCGGGGCTCGTCTGGGCCTTCGTGGGGGGCCTTGTGCTCGATGTCCTTGCACAGCGTCCGCTCGGGTCGTCTTCGTTCGCGCTCCTGCTGTGCATGGGCGCGACCGCCGTCCTCGCCAAGTTCTTCGTTCGTCTGCGGCCGATCGTCCCGATCCCAGTCGCCTTCCTCCTGGGTGGTTTCTATTCCATGACCCTGTTCGTTGCCTTCAATGCCCTGCGAGGTCCGATCCCCGTGGACGAGCCTGCCTCGATGGTGCTCCCGGGCGCGGTCTACGACATGGTCCTCGCCGCCATCATCGGCCCCCTCGCCATCTCCATCCATGACCGGCGCGCTGAGGTTGAGCGGGTGGATCGGTGACGACCTACCTGGACCAACGACCGAAACCGGTTCGCAGCCTGTCTCGATTCCTGGTCTTCGGACTGGTCGTCGTCATCGGCGTCAGTGGTCTGACGGCCCGGCTCCTGTACCTTCAGATCGTGGACGGTGGGCGATTTGCGACGCTGTCCACGCGCAACCGAACCGTGCTCGAAGCGATCCAGTCGCCGCGCGGGGTCATCCACGACCGGAACGGGCGATCGCTCGTCACCAACGTGCCGACCTTCGCGGTCAAGATCCGCCCCGCTGATCTGCCGCTCGAGCGCCGGCCCGAAGTCGTCGAACGGCTTTCCCTCCTCCTGGGGATGAACCAGGCGGAGATCAACGGGATCATCGACGGCAATCCGGGATCCACCTTCGACCTCGTGCGGATCGCCGGCGATGTCGATCAGAGCACGGCCCGTCTCATCGCAGAGGCTGACTTCCAGCTTCCCGGCGTGGAAGTCGCGGTGGAAGCTCGTCGTCAATACATCGATGGCCCGCTGATGTCCCAGATCCTTGGCTACACCGGCCCCATCTCCTCCTCTCAACTACAGCGGCTCAAGGCCCTCGGCTACCTGCCGGACGATCTTCTCGGCAAGGTCGGCCTCGAGGCGGAGTACGAGACGGAGCTGCGCGGTACCTACGGCAGCGAGAGCGTGGAGCGGGACGCGTCCGGCCGCCGATCCCTGGTCCTCCAGACGATCAAGCAAGCGCGGCCAGGCGATTCGATCACGCTGACGATCGATACCGATATGCAGAGATACGCCGAGAAGGCACTCCTGTGGGCGATCAAGGAGGTCGGGCTCCAGCGTGGCGTCGTCATCGCGATGAATCCCCAGACCGGAGAAGTCCTGGCGATGGTCAGTCTTCCGACCTACGACAACAATCTCTTCGCCCGCGGCATCAGCAACACGGACTACGGGCGGTTGCTCAACGACCCGGACAGGCCACTCCTCAACCACGCGGTCCAGGCGCACTATCCGCCCGGATCCACCTACAAGTTGGTGGCCGGGACAGGCGGTCTGGCCGATCGCAAGATCAGCGCCACGACCAAGCTCGAGACGAAGGCCTACCTCACCCTGGGCAAGACCCGATTCTACGACTGGAACCGCCGGGGCTTCGGTGCCTGCGACATCTATTGCGGCTTCGGGCACTCCAGCGACACGTACTTCTTCCAGGTTGCGGCGAAACTCGGCATCGACCGCCTGGGGTACTGGGCCGGTCAGTACGGGTTCGGCAAGCCGACCGGCATCGATCTGCCTGGCGAGGTGTCCGGGATCGTCCCGACCAACCAGTGGAAGCAGGACGCTCTTGGTGCCCGGATCTTTCCCGGCGAGGTCTACCAGGCCGGCATCGGGCAGGGTTACAACGTTGTCACGCCTATCCAGCTGATCAATGCCTACGCGGCGCTGGCGAACGGTGGGACCCTCTACAAGCCGCAACTCGTGCGCGACATCGTCGGGCCCGATGGCGCGATCGTCCGCCCATTCCAGCCCAAGGTCCTGCACAAGATGGACGTGCCCGCGAGCGTGCTGAAGACGATGCGGAACGCGGCGCGGAGCACGGTGACCCTCCGCCATACGTACAACCTGGTCGATCTCCCGATCAAGGTTGCGGGGAAGTCCGGCACGGCCGAGTTCGGGACAAGGGACCGACAGGGTCGCCTGCCGTTCCACTCGTGGTTCGTCGGTTTCGTGCCGAAAGACGCCAAGTCCGGCTCCTTCAACGGCACGGATTCGCCACTGGTGGTCCTCGCCTTCGCATATGACTCGCGAACGAAGGGCAACGTGGCGACGGAGATCGTCAAGTACTTCCTGCAGCTCAAGTACGGGATCACGAAGGACTACCGCCTTCCGGATCTCCTCGAGCGCGGCAACTTCTATCAGAGCAACTGATGGGTGTCATCCGACCCGAACCCGGACGCGTCAGTGACTGGGCGATCAAGTCCGTCGGGGCGGCCTGGCGCGCGTTCGACCTGCAGCTGTCCACCTACGCCGGCCTCCTCCTCGCGGTCGGCCTCGTGATGGCCTACACCAACAGCCTCCAGGGTGGTTCCGTGGCGCTCGAGGCGGGCACGACGTTCACTCGTGGCCTGATGTGGGCCGGCATCGCCGTCGCCGCCTTCGTACTGGCGACCGCATTCGACTACCGCTGGCTGAAGACGCTTGCATGGCCGATCTACGGCATCCAGCTCGGCCTGTTGATCCTGACCTTGGCGATCGGCAGCGGGGTCGGTGGCTCGGCACGCTGGGTATCCGTCGGTCCGTTGACGTTCCAGTTCAGCGAGATCGCCAAGATCCTCATGATCATCGTGCTGGCCAGCTACCTGACGTCGCGCCAGGACCACCTGGATTCGCTCCCCACGCTCGTCGGCGCGTGCATCCTCGTGGGGCCGCCCCTCGTGCTTGTCATGCTCCAGCCCGACCTTGGGACCTCGCTCGTCTTCGGGGCGATCCTGGCCGGCATGCTCTGGATGTCGGGCGCGAGCCTCCGATGGCTGGCGCTCCTCGCTGCCGGTGCGGTCGCGATGGTCCCGATCGCGTGGACCTACCTCTTGCGCGACTACCAGAAGGAACGGCTGACATCGTTCCTCGATGCCAACCCGGATATCCAGGGTGCCGGATACCAGCTCTACCAGGCCAAGATCGCGGTCGGGTCAGGTGGACTCGTCGGCAAGGGCCTCACCAATGGGACCCAGACACAGGGTGACTTCCTGCCCGTCCAGGCTACCGACTTCGTGTTCGCGACGTTGGCCGAGGAACTCGGCTTCATAGGCGGCGTGGTCCTTTTCGTGCTGTTCATCCTCCTGCTCTGGCGCGTGCTTGTCGCCGGCTGGCGGTCGCGCGACCCCTTCGGCACCCTGTTCGCGGCGGGCGTCGGCTCGATGATCCTCTTTCAGCTGGTCGTGAATGTCGGGATGGTCCTGGGGGTGATGCCGATCACCGGGATCCCGCTGCCGTTCGTGACCCACGGCGGCGCGTCGCTGGTGAGCATGGCGGTCGGTCTGGGCATCCTCCAGAGCATCAACATCCGACAGAAGACAAGGGCGGCGTGGTAAGGGTCTCGCTAGTCTCTGGTCGATGATGCGAACCACGCCGATCATCGGGACATCCTCGGGTGAGTCGAAGGACGGTGTACCTGTATGCCCGCTACCTCGCCTGAGGCCGAAGCGATGACCGGGATCCTCTCGATCGTCGCGCCACCCGTCGGTCCCCCGCTGCTTGACCCAAGTGCCGGCGCGGCATCGTTCGATGTCCTGCTCGGGGTGTTCGTGTTGTTCGTCGGGGCCAAGCTCGGGGAGGAGATCGCCCGTCGTCTCCGTCAGCCGGCCGTCGTCGGCGAGTTGCTCGGGGGGTTCCTGGTCGGGCCGCATGCCCTTGCCCTCGTGGCGCCTGGCGAGACTGCCAACATCCTCGCGGAGATCGGGATCGTCATCCTCCTGTTCAGGGTTGGGCTGGAGGTCCGGATGGACGACCTCCTGGCGGTTGGTCGGCCAGCGGTGCTGACGGCCGTCATCGCGATGATCCTGCCGATGGTCGCCGGAGTCGGCATCGGTACCCTCGCCGGGGAGACACTGTCGACGGCGACGTTCGTCGGCCTCGCCCTCGCTGCCACAAGCATCGGGATCACGAGTCGCGTCCTGTCGGACATGAAGGTGCTCAGCCTGCCGTTCGCAAAGGTCGTCCTGGGCGCGGCCGTCGTCGACGACGTCCTCGTGCTCATCCTGATCGGGCTCGTGTCGGGGGCTGCGGCTGGCGACCTGTCTGCCTCGACGCTGTTCGCGGCGGTAGCGGCGGTTGGTCTGGTCGGCCTGGGCTTCGCGGCCGCTCGCCGCGCCCGCGGCCTCAAGCGCGAGGTCTTCACATGGCCGATGTTCGCGGACACGCCCCTCGTGCCCGCGTTCATCGTGATGTTCGCCCTCGCGCTGGTCTCTGCGTGGATCGGTCTGGCCGCGATCATCGGTGCGTTCGTCGCAGGACTGATCGTCGCCGAGACCGAAGCCCGAGATGAGCTCGAGCACGAGATGAACCCACTGGGCCAGATCTTCATGCCGTTCTTCTTCGCCGTGACGGGGGCGCAACTGGATCTGGGTGCGCTGCTCGATCCGCGCGTCGCCGTCCTTGCGGCGGCACTGGCTGCAGCGGGAATCGCGACCAAGGCACTCGGCGGGATGCTTGGCGCCCGGTCGCTGGGTCGCTGGTCGTCGCTGGCCGTCGGTAGCGGGATGGTCCCACGTGGCGAGGTCGGGATCGTCGTGGCGACGCTCGGTCTCGTCGCCGGGCTGCTGAGCCAGAGCCTGTTCAGCGCGATCCTCGTGGCGGTCATCGTGACGACGATCGCTGCGCCATACCTGCTCGCATTCACCGTCCCGCGCGCCATCGCCGAGACGACCGACCGGGCGCGGCGGACGCCGACGGAGCCTGAGTCCGCGGGGAGCCGCGACTAGATGTCATTCCCGCGGACGCTGCTGGCGATCCAGAGTCGCCGCCTGCGCCGCCGACCTCGCATCACGGTCGGGATGGTCGGCTCGCGGTGACGTGTCGCTTCCCCTGTGCCGCGCGTGGCCCTGGCACGGCGGGTGCCGCGCGTGGCCCTGGCACTTGTCCTCACAGGAGGACAAAACTGCACCGTCCGGCCTCCCG
>JANONZ010000211.1:0-7923 GCA_031421095.1 Thermomicrobiales bacterium | reverse complement strand
GTCGGTTTCTCGTGAAGTGAGCCGGCCGCGGACGGCGGGACCACCCGGCCCGCGGCCTGGCGCTGTTCCGCACTGCCGTCGATCTGCTCGACGAAGTGGCAGGCTACGGGATGGTCGGCTGACGCGATCCGCAGCGGCGGCTGCTCCGTTCGGCATGCCTCTGGCTCATCCAGTCGTTGGTAGAGCCAACAGCGCGTGTGGAAGTGGCAACCGGCCGGCGGATTGGCAGGACTCGGGATCTCGCCTCGCAGGATGATCCTCCGGCGATGCGCCTGGATGGCCGGGTCCGGGATCGGCACCGCCGATAACAGGGCGATGGTGTACGGATGCAACGGAGCGCTGTACAGCTCGGCGGTCGGGGCGCTCTCCACGATACGTCCGAGGTACATGACGGCGACGTGATCGCTGATCCGCCGGACGATCGCCAGATCGTGGGCGACCACGAGGTAGGTCAGGTTGAGTTCGGCCTGGAGCCGTTCGAGCAGGGCGAGGATCTGGGCACGGATGGAGACGTCGAGCGCGCTGATCGGCTCGTCGGCCACGATCAGATCTGGATTCAGGGCGAGCGCCCGGGCGATACCGATCCGCTGGCGCTGCCCGCCGCTGAACTCGTGCGGGAAGCGGTCTGCTGCGTGGGGCGACAGTCCGACGAGATCGAGCAGCTCCAGGACCCGCTCCGCACGCTCGGTACGCGATCCGATCGCGTGGATGTCGAGTGGCTCCTCGACGATCGTCCGGACGGTCATGCGTGGGTTCAGGCTGGAGTACGGATCCTGAAAGATCATCTGGAAACGCTGCCGGAGTTGACGTAGCGGCTCGCCCCTGAGGGTCGCGATCTCCTGGCCGTCGAACCGCACGGAACCGGCGGTGGGATCGAGCAGACGGACGATCGCTCGCCCGGTCGTCGTCTTGCCCGATCCAGACTCACCCACCAGGCCGAGCGTCCGGCCCCGCTCTATCGTCAGGCTGACGCCATCCACCGCCCGGATGACGTCGCGGTTCACTCGCCAGCCGATCCGGCCGCCGACAGGGAAGTGGACGTGCAGGTCCCGGACGTCGAGAAGTGGCACATCGGGCACAGGCTCCTGCGCCCGCGTCGGCCCGGTCACGGCGCTCGTGGCGCTGGTCATCCGGCGCCCAGGCTCGCGAACGCGGGGTTCGGTGCAGCGACGAAGCCGGCGCGCAGGGGCCGCCCCGCACCGACCTCGTCCGGCGTGGCCGGGTTGTGGCAGGCGAAGAGGTGGCTGGCCGCCGGCCCGGTGGTGATCACGGGCGCGCCGATGTCGTCGGCCCGCAGCGTCGGGTTGTCCTGCCAGCAGACAGGCAGGCGCCAGGCGCAGCGGGGGGCGAACGGGCAGCCCACGGGCGGACGCGTCTGTTCAGGCGGCGCGCCCTCGATCGGGCGGAGCTCACCCGGCTCCTGGTCGATCCGCGAGATCGAGTTGAGCAGTCCGATCGTATATGGATGGCGCGGTCGAGCGTAGAGCTCGGGCGTCGGCGCAGTCTCGACGATGTAGCCGGCGTACATCACACACGTCCGCTGGGTCATATCGGCCACGACGCCGAGATCGTGGGTGATGAGCAGCGCCGCAGTGCCGGACTGTCTGGTCAGCTCCTTGATGAGATCGATGACCTGGGCTTGGATCGTCACGTCGAGTGCCGTCGTGGGTTCATCCGCGATCAGCAGCTTGGGCCGGAGAGAGAGCGCCATCGCGATCATCACGCGTTGGCGCATCCCGCCGCTGAGCTGGTGCGGATACGCGCGGATCCGCTGTGGACCATCGGCGATGCCAACCATGCCCAGCAGCTCCACGGCGCGCGCCCGCGCCTGCGCTGTTGACAGATGCTGGTGGGCCAGGATGCCCTCGGTGAGCTGACTGCCGATCGTCAGCACGGGGTTGAGGCTCGTCAGCGGGTCCTGGAAGACCATCGCGATCTCCGTGCCGCGGATGCCGCGCATCTCGGCCTCCGACAGGCTCAGCAGCGACCGACCCTCCAGCAGGATGTCGCCACCCGCGATACTGCCGGCCGGTGTCGGCAGCAGCCGAGTGATGGCGAGACTCGTCACGCTCTTGCCACAGCCGGACTCGCCGACCAGCCCAAGCGTTTCGCCGGCCTCCATATCGAAGCTGACGCCGTTGACGGCATAGACCGTCGCGTCGTGGGTCTGGAAGCGCACGACCAGGTCGCGCACGCTCAGCAGGGTCATCGGTACCGTCAGCGTCGACTGATGTTGGCGCGCGGATCCAGCGCGTCGCGCAATCCGTCGCCGATGAAGTTGATCGACAGGACGGCGATCGCGATCGCCCCGCCCGGCGCCATCCATAGCCATGGCTTCTGGGTCAATACCCCCACGTCCGTCGCAGCCTGCAGATCACCGCCCCAGCTCGCGTCCGGTGGCTGGATCCCCAATCCGAGGACGGACAGGCCGGCCTCGACGATCATGGCTTCGGCCATCCCGAAGCTGGCCAGGACAACCAGCGGGCCGGCGACATTGGGAAGGATGTGCCGAAAGATGATCCGCCGATCACGGGCGCCGATCCCCCTCGCGGCCAGGGTGAACTCCCGTTCTCGGAGCGACAGGAACTCGCCCCGCACCAGACGAGTCACAGCCGGCCAGTTCAGCAGACCGATCACGATCATGATGTTCAACGGGCTGCGGCCGACGATCGGAACGACGGCCAGGATGATGATCAGGCCTGGAAACGACATGACCGTGTCGGTCACCCGCCCGATGATCGCGTCGGTCAGGCCTCGCCGGTAACCGGCCAGCGACCCGAGGGTGATCCCGATCACGAGATAGATGGAAACCGCGACGACGCCAACCGAGAGCGACACCCGCGCCCCGTGCATGAGGCGTGACAGGACGTCACGGCCGGAGCGATCCGTGCCCAGGATGTGCATCAGGCTGGGAGGCTTGCCGAAGGCTTTCGTATCGACTTCTGTCGGGCTGTACGGGGCGATCACCGGGGCCAGGATGGCGATGGCCGCGAGGGTCAGCAGGAACAGGAGCGCGGTCATCCCCAGTCTGTTGCGCCGGAACCTTCGCCAGGCGAGCTGGCGTGGCGATACTGGTGGCCGGAGCGACAGGTCCGTGATGGGTTGCCAGATCGGGACATCAGGGACCACGGGGCCTGCATTGGAATGTGTGGTTGCCGTCACCTGACGCGAATCCGCGGGTCGACGAACGCATACGCGACGTCGGTGATCAGGTTCGAGGCGATGATGGCGACCGAGGTGAGCAGGCCGACGGCCATGATCGCGGCGTAGTCGTGCTCCCTGGTCGATTCGATCGCGTACTGCCCGACGCCCGGCCAGGAGAACAAGGTCTCTACGAAGATGGCGCCGACCAGGAGCGACGGCATGCTCAGCCCCAGGACCGTGACCACCGGCAACAGCGCGTTACGCAGGATGTGCCGGAGACGGACCGCACGTTCCGGCAAGCCCTTGGAGCGAGCCGTCGTGACGTAGTCGCGGTTCATCACCTCCAGAACGCTTGCGCGCGTGTAGCGCAGGAACGTCGCCGTCCCCGCGAATGCCAGCACAAGGGCTGGAAGCACGAGATGCCACAACTCGTCGATCACCGGGGGCAGGGTGCTCACCGGGTCCTGGAGGCCACCGGCCGGCAGGAGCTTGATGCCGAAGACCTGGAACGGCACCACCGCCAGGAAGTAGATGGCCAGGATCGCGAGCAGATACGGCGGCAGCGAGATGCCCGAAATGACGACAACGGTCATCGCATTGTCCAGCTTCGAATGTTGTCTGAAGGCCGACAGGATGCCCAGCAGTACCCCCGCCACGACGCTGATCGCAAGCGCGGTCCCCATCAGCTTGATCGTGTTCGGGATCCGCTTGCCGAGCGCCTTGGCGATGGATCCACCGCCGACCAGCTCCACGCCCAGGTTTCCCTGGACGATCTGTCCGAGCCACGTCACGTAACGCTCCGGGACGGGCTTGTTGAGCCCGAGCGCTTCCTTGAGCTTCTCGACGTCCTGGGGCCTCACGTCACTGCCCGGTCGCACGAGGGCAGAGATCGGGTCGCCCGGGGCAAGGTTCGCGAAGGTGAACGTGACGATCGACACGCCCAACAGGATGGGAACCGCGACGAGCAGGCGGCGGGCGATGAAGCGCAGCATGTCAGCCTTCAGCGCAGCGGTCGCGACCGAGTTGGCCGCGACCGCTGTCGCTCGATCCGATGGAGCCTGGAGTCAGGCCTCGACGTACCACTCCCAGAAGTGGATCCCGCCGGCAGCGGGGTGGGTGATCGGGGCCTTCTCGGGGCCCTTGAGCTTGTTGCTGACGACCGCGTAATCGACCCGCTGGTAGATCGGCATGTAGGGCAGCTCGTCGTTGAAGATCTCGCTGCATCGCTTGAAGTGTGGAGCCTGGGTCTCCTGGGTCTGCTCCTTGATGGCTGCCGCGAACTCGGTGTCCCACTCGGTGTTGGCGAAGCGCATCGAGTTGAACCCATTCGGGTAGACCCGGGTCGAGCCGAGGAACTCATCCGATCCCCACGGTGACCCGTCCAGGGTGCCGAAGCCATAGACGAAGGCGATGTCGTAGCGCGGCCCATCGTCGGCCGGGGTGCTTGGGTCCTTGTCTTCGTAGAAGTCCGCGGTGAAGGTGTCGTCCGGCAGCGGGGTCAGCTTGATCTTGACACCCACGTCCTCCCACATGGCCTGGATCACCGGGATGTCCGGGTCCAGGGTCGGCGGGTAGTGGCGGACGTCCAGCACGACGCTGGAGTCCCAGCCGGCCGCGGCCAGCAGCTGCTTGGCTTTGTCGACATTCTGCGGGTCGTACGTTTCGAGACCGTCCGCGACCGCCCACTTCTGGATCCATTGGTTGACGACATCGGGGACCTTGAACACGCCGCCCAGGACCTCGTTGACCAGCAGCCCCCGATCCAGGGCCCAGACCAGCGCCTTCCGGACGTTCTTGTCCTTCAACAGGGGCGTGCTTGGATTCAGCAGGTTGACCGAAAAGAAGATGTTGAAGCCGACCAGCGATTGCTGGGCGACCATCCCGGAGATCCCCTGGAGCGTCTTGAGCTTGTCGCCACTGGGTCGCCGGACATAGTTGAAGTCAACCTCGCCCGACTGTGTTGACAGGGTCTGGGCAGCGTCGTCTGCGTAGATGCGGATCGACACCTTGTCGGCCGCGGGCGGCCCACTGTAGCCGGAACCGTTCTTGTACCCGGCATGGGGCTCGAAGTTCGCGAACTCCTTGGCCTTGAACTCCGTCATCTTGTACGGACCGGAGCCGATGAACAACTCCTGCGAGATCGGCAGACCCGTGAATTCCTCGAGTGTCTTGCCCTCGAACGGGTGCTTCGGCGCGATCCGGATGATCGCGAACACGTTCGGAACGACCTGCGCGTTCGGTTCGTCGAGGTCAAAGGCGATCGTGAGATCGTCGATCACCCGGATGCCCTCGGCGTTCTTGGACTCGTCGGCCACGACCGCCTTGGAGCCCTTGATCGGGGCGAGCCGTCCTCCGATGTTCGAGCCGGCCTTGATCTTTAGACCGGTGTTGTAGGTGAAGGCCACATCGGCGGCGGTCACCGGCTGCCCGTCGTGCCAGGTGGCGCCCTCCACCAGGTGGAACGTGAATGTCTTGCCGTCCGGGCTGACATCGAAGCTGGTGGCCAGGTCATACAGGATGGACCCGTCCGCAGCGATCGACACGAGCGACTGGGCACACCAGTTCCAGGCGAATTCCTGGCCGAACGACTTCCACGGCAGGAACCCATCGGTCAGGCCGCCCTCGAAGGCACCCATCCTGATCGTTCCGCCGCGCGCCGCGGCAGACGCGGGAGGTGCGGTCGCCGGTACGGGCGTCGCTCCCGGTGCCGAAGCCGACGCACCCGGCACCACGGACGGCGCCGCGGCACCACAGGCGACGAGCGCGGCGCTCGTCCCGGCGAGGCCGGCGGCCTTCAGGACGGATCTGCGACTGACGTTGGCTCCCAGGACTCGGCCCACGACGGGCGTCGCGACGGGATCGATGCTCGGATCCGGGTTCGGAGTGCGCTCAGGCTCGGTCATCGTCGAATGCCTCCTCCAGTGCCAGCAGGGGCACGCGCCACGCGTGATCGTCGGATGGTATTGCATTGAAACTGCAACATCAAGGACCGACTGCACCACCTCTCAACAGCCGTCGTACCCACCGTCGGGTGCTTTCGGTATCGTTCGGGCGGTCCACATCTACTCAGGTTTGGTGGAGACCGACATGGCACCGACAAGCGATCTCCTCATCCGTGGCGGCACGGTCGTCGATGGGACGGGTGGCCGAGCGAGGCGAGCGGATGTGGCCATCGAAGGTTCCCGGATCGTTGCGATCGGACGGACGGCCTCGGAGTCGTCCGCCGAGCGCGTGCTGGACGCCGGGGGCCTCGTCGTCGCCCCGGGTTTCATCGATATGCACTCTCATGCGGACTTCACGCTGCCGTCCTATCCAGGGGCGCTCAACTCGCTGAGCCAGGGCGTGACGACCGAGGTGATCGGCAACTGCGGGTACTCGCCGGCGCCCCTGGCTGCCGACAAGCGGCTCGCAGAGGACCAGCGCCAGGCCGGTCGAGGCCTGGGCCCGGACCTCGATTGGGCGTGGCATTCGTTCGGCGAGTATCTCGCCCGGCTCGATGCCGCCCGGCCCGCGGTCAACTGCATCGCCCTGGTGGGCCACGGGATGCTTCGCCTGGCGGTCGTTGGGGCGGCGGACCGCGCCGCGACGGTCGGCGAGCTGGCCACGATGCGCGGCCTCGCGGCAGACGCGCTGGCCCAGGGCGCGTGGGGGATGAGCACGGGCCTCGTGTATCCGCCTGGATCGTTCGCGGCGACGGACGAGATCGTGGCCGTGGGCGCGGCGTTGACCGCGGTGGATGGCCTGTATGTCAGCCACATCCGCAACGAGAACGACGGGCTGGCTCACGCACTGCGCGAGGCCGTCGAGATCGCTCGGCGGCTGGGCGTGCGGGCACAGGTCTCGCACCTCAAGGCCGCCGGCCGATCGAACCACGGCCGGGCCGCCGAGGCGCTGGGCATCCTTGCCGAGGCGCGCGCGTCCGGCGTCCGTGTGACACAGGACGCCTACCCGTACACGGCTGGCAGCACGCTCCTGACCCAGCTCGTGCCGCCGTGGGTCCAGGACGGAGGCACGGACGCGCTCGTGGAGCGCCTCGGGTCGGACGAGGTCCGGGCGCGCATCGCCGCGGACATCCGCCACGGGCTACCCGGCTGGCCCAATTACATCGTGGCGAGCGGCGGCTGGGACGCGATCCGGATCGCCGCCGTGGCGGACCCTGCGCTGGCGTCGCTGGAGGGCCACACGATCGCGCGCGCCGCGGCCGACCGTGGGATGGAGCCGCTCGCGTTGGCCCTGGACACGATGGTTGCCGACCGCGGGGCGACAACGATGATCGTGTCGCTGATGGACGAGGCGGACGTGGATCTGGTGTTCGACGATCCGTCCACGGCCATCGGATCCGACCAGTTCGGCGTGACCACGCGCCACGCCCGCGTCCACCCCCGTTCCTACGGCGCGTTCACGCGGGTGCTGGGTCGATTCGTCCGCGAGCACGGACGCCTGGACCTCACGACGGCGATCCACCGGATGACCGGTCTGCCCGCCTCCATCCTTGGGCTCGAGGACCGCGGCCGGATCGTGCCCGGCGCCATCGCCGACCTCGTGATCTTCGATCCTGTGACCGTGAACGACGCCTCGACCTACGATGAGCCCACCGCCCTGGCGGTCGGGGTGGAGGCCGTGCTTCTCGGCGGGCGTTTCGCGATCGATGGCGGTCGCGCTGTGGATCCGCGCCTGGGCCGTGTGCTGCGGCGCGAAGTCAGTGGACCCCGCCGGCCGCATCGATCGGCATGATCTCGCGGACGATGCCGTCGCGCACCCCGTAGAACGTCCGCCCCA
>JANONZ010000210.1:0-2421 GCA_031421095.1 Thermomicrobiales bacterium | reverse complement strand
GGCTGCGCAGGCGAAACGCCTCCCCACCGCGGGCGTATCGGTAGACCGAGTACATGACCCAGAGTCCGAGTCCGACAAGGGTCAGGCCGACGATCCGACCCATCAACGGGTCGAGCCAATCCGGCAGGAGCGCCCCGAAGGCCAGAGCGGCAACCCCAAGCGCGATGACGACCGACCCGTGGCCCAGGGCATACAGCGTGCCAAGGCGGATCGCATCCATCTGGCCGGAAACGAATCGGGATCGGCCCATCGCCGGCCTTGCCGCCAGGGCGGGGGCGAGCGTGGCTCCGCCGGGGCCGGCATCGTGAGCTCGGACCTCCACGTCGCCACCGTGCCCGTGTTGGTGGCCCGCCACCGAGCGATGCTGGTCGGAGTGTGCGGCCACCGCCATGCTGGCAGCCGCGGTCGTGCTCGTGATGTCGGTGATCGCTGCGATGTGATCCCAATCGATCCCGTGACGGATCCCGAGGAAGAAACCGGTCAGCAGGACGCCGAGGTTCGCGGCGGGCGGGACTGCGGCTTCTACAGCGGCGATGAGAGGTTCGATCACCAGAACTGTCCTCGTGGAACGGGGTTGGAGCGTAGCGGAGACACGCTCATATCGCAACTGGTTGCAATTACGGCCGGTTGCGCTCGTCGACTATCCTTACGCACGATGAGCCATCCTGGATCGGTTCGAGCCTCACCGGACCTCGCGTGGACGGATGTCCGAGGACGGCTTCGAGCCCGGGGCCTGCGCTGGACGCCCCAACGCCGGACGCTGATCGAGGTCCTGTCCCGCTCGAACGGTCATGTGACCGGCGCCGAGCTCGTCGAACGCTGCCGCGCGGTCGACCCCACGACGATCCCGTCAACGGTCTATCGGACGCTCGACGTCCTCGAGGAACTGGGCCTGCTCAGCCACAGCCACGCTGCGGATGGCCGGGAGGAATTCCACGTTTTGCCCGTGGCGGTCCACGGCCACCTTTACTGCATCTCCTGCGCAACGACCTGGGAGATCCCGGCGGAGGAGGCCGCGGCGCTCGTGTCGTCGCTGGAGCGGAGCCGTGGCTTCGCGGTCGATGTCACGCATCTATCGATCGCGGGGCGCTGCGCGGTGTGCACAGCTGCCCTCACAGCGGACTAGGCTGGGTTTCGTCGGCCCTGGGCTCGCACTGGTCTCCGCCGACTGCGCCGGCATCGCCCGCGCCGTGGACGGCCTCAGCGCGGTGCGGGCCACGGCAGGACCCAGGTCGAGCTCGCCGCCTCGTCCCGGACTTCAACCCCGGCCGCGGCGAGCCGGTCGCGGATAAGGTCGGCCGTGTCCCAGTCGCGGCTGGAGCGGGCACGAGCTCGAAGCTCGAGGAGCGTCGTCACGAACGGCTCCAGGATCGGCCGCGGATCGCGCGTCCCGACCTCGGCGCTCGCGCCGAGGCGGGCGATGAGGGCCCGGAACGTGGCGCTGGCGTTGTCCAGATCGGGGCTGTCCTCGCCGGCGCGAATCCTCGCCGAGATCGTGGAGTCGAGGGCGAGGAGCGCCCCGACGGCGGCCCGCGTGTCGCTCTGTGCAGAGGCCTCGATGAACGTTCCTTCCAGCTCGGCCATCTCGTCGCGGAGCGGGGCGGCGGCGCCCGGCCCTTTGACCGCCCGGGCGCCCGGTCGTCCTCCACTCGCGTCGGGCTCCCAGCCGACGTCGACCGTCCCGCCGGCCGCGAGCCCTCGCGCGACCTTGGCGAGCTTCTCGATGGGCACATCACTGCCACTCGGGAACACGGAGCTCCGCCCGCCGACCCGGATGGTGACGCCTCCGAGCCCGAATACCGATGCGGTCCGGCGCTCCAGATCCAGCACGAGGGCCGTGTGGCTGTCCACTCCCAGGATGAAGACGCCGGCCGGCAGGGCCCGCTCGAGGATCCGCAGACGGCGCTCGCCCATGTAGCAGAAGCGGGTGTCGTGGTTGCCGCCCTCGGCGTTGTCGTAATGGGGGACGACGGCGGCGCGCAGGCCGGTGGCCGGGGCCAGGAGATCGAGGCCTTCGAGCCAGCGCGGATCCTCGCCGACCTTGTAGATCTCGTAGACGGGGATCGTGACGGCACCCAGGGTCAGGGCGGCGGCACTCGCCATCGCGAGGATCCCGCCGCCGGCGAGTTTGTCTGCGAGGGCGTGGGGGATCGGCCCGCCTGCCCACTGCCGCAGGGCGTAGCTGGGGCTGCCCGGTCCGGCCATGACGTAGCGCGCCTCACGGATCCGGGCGACCGCGGTCGATACGGTCACGGCATCGACGTCGCGCGACCGGTATGAGGCGACCGCGGCGGGCCGCCCGACGCTCGTGCTGAAGAACTCGACTGTCCTTGCGCTCAGCTCGTCGGCGTTCTCCTGGAATCCATATGGCGTATCGACGATCGCGGCCGGCGCAGTCTCGTCGCCGAAGCGCTCGAACAG
>JANONZ010000209.1:0-2751 GCA_031421095.1 Thermomicrobiales bacterium | reverse complement strand
GACGGGAGCGCTCGATCGCATCTGGGAGCGGACGCGCTGGCGAACACGATCCTGGAGCTCCTGATAGCCGTTCAAGCCGATTCGGTAGGCGAACCGGACCACGGTCGACGGGCTGACGCCGAGCCGCGCCGCCAGCTTGTCAACAGTCGCGAAGGCCACGAACTCCGGATCCTCGACGATCGCCTCCGTGATCCGCTTCTGCGACAGGGTGAGCTCGTCATATCCGCGCCGGAGCTCGGTGATGACATCCTGAGCGACCATCGACCAGCCCTCGATCCCTGTGGCGACACGAGAAAGACTCAGACCGTGACCGGCGCCCCGGAACTTCCGATAGTGGGAACAAGATTTGTTGCTGTCAACCAAGGTTCCGAAAGATGCGGTGGGTGGAGCGCGGACTTCCCTGACTTGTGTCCTGCAGAGCGCAGTCTTGCACGGCGCGCACGATCTGTGCCACCATCGCCGCTGTGATGAAGGGGACGTTGCAGACATGAGAATCGGGCTGGTCCTGCCGAGCAAGGGCGACGGGGCGGGTCCCGATAGCGTGGACGCCGCCGCCGAGGTGGCAGTCCGGCTCGGCTGGACGAGCGTCTGGACGACCGATCACATGATGGTCCCGCCCGGCGCAGAGGCGGCCGAGTACGGAACGATCCTGGAAGCGCTCACGACCCTGGCCTGGGTTGCCGGTCGTCACCCGAAGTTGAAGGTCGGGACCAGCGTGGTCGTGCCGGCAATGCGCGATGCCGTTCATTTGGCCAAGGAGCTGGCGACCATCGACGTCCTGAGCGGGGGGCGCCTGATCGTGGGCGTGGGCGTCGGCGACGAGAGCGATGTGCCGGAGTGGACCAACCTCGGCAAGGCGGACCGCTTCCGGGTCCGTGGCGCGTACCTCGACGAGACGATCGCGATCTGGCGCCATCTCTGGGCCGGGCGCACGGAGCCCTTCGAGGGCCGGTTCCACCGCCTCGAAGACTACGTTTTCAGGCCGCTGCCACCGCAGGGTGAGCGTCTCCCCATCTGGTCCGGTGGCCGGAGCGACAAGGCCGTCACCCGCGCCGCAACGCTCACGGATGGGTACCACGCCAGCCAGACAGGCCCCGGCGACCTGCGCGAACGGCTGCCCGACCTTCTCGCCCAGCGATCGGCCGCCGGCCGGCCGCCGCCGACCCTGTCGATCCGGACGCGGGTGAAGTTCGACGCGCCCCGCGGCCCGGTCTATAGCCTCGTCGGACGGCCACAGGACATGCAGGCGGACTTGCTCGCGTTTGACGAGCTGGGCGTCGACGATCTGATCGTCGTTCTCGATGCGGTCGCTCCGGAGGCGGTGGTCTCGGCGGCAGAGCGGTTCGATCTCCAGGTCGTCGAGCCCTACCGGGCCGCCAAGAAGGAACGGGAGGCGGTCGATCGCGAAGCCTGGTCGATGTGACGGCCCAGCCGCGGTCCGAACGACGCACCGGGGCGGACGCGACGGCCGACGCGCGTCTCGCCGCATGGACGGCGCAAGTTCGCTTGGCAGACATCCCAGAAGAGACCCGGGCCTGGGCGCGACTCGTGCTGCTCGATGCGATCGCCAGCGCACTGACAGGCCGGCGAGCCGAGGAGCGGCCGGCAGTGGCCCGGATTGCCGACACACTCGGAGGATCGGGCTCAAGCACCGTCATCGGCGGCCGACCGCGCTCCCTCGTCGGCGCGACGTTCCTGAATGCGTTCCAGGTCACGGGCGCTACGATCTGCGATGTCCATCGGCCAACCCTGTGCCACGTGACGCCCGAGGTCGTACCGGCGGCACTGGCGGCTGCCGCGTCGGTCGGGGCGTCGGGTGAGGATCTCCTCGTCGCGGCGATCGTCGGGCTCGAGACGACCGTCCGCGTTGCGAGTTCACTGACCGACCGTGCGTTCCGGGACCGCGGCTGGCACGCCCCGGGCATCGCCGGTCCGTTCGGGGCAGCCGCCGCGGCTGGACGTCTGCTGGGCCTCGACCCCACGACGATGGGCCATGCGTTCGGCCACGCTGGCGGCCAGGCTGCGGGCACGTTCGCCGCGCTCGGCACCTCCGCGGTCAAGTTTCACCAAGCGCGGGGAGCCGTGTCCGGGCTTCTGGCGGCCTTGCTGGCCCGCGAGGGTCTGGACGCCGCCGCGGCGGTCCTCACTGCGCCGACGGGCGGGCTCCTCCACGCCTATGCCGCCGGCGGCCAGCCTGACGATCTCGACGATGCGCTGGGGGAGACGTGGCGGTTCGCCGAGCTCTCGCTTCGACGCTGGCCGGGCGCGAGCTCCGTTCAGGCACTCATCGAGGCCTCCCTTCAGGCCGGCGAGGAGCTAGGGACGGACGTTCCCGATCGCGTGCGTGTATTTCTGCCGCCACGGTCGTTCGTCTTGAGCGGCAGCGCCGGCTGGAGCGACGAGCTCAGTGCGCTGCAGTCGGCGCGCTACATTGCGGCGGTCGTCCTTCGGGATAGGACGTGCGAGCTGGATCAGTTCGACGCTGCCCACCGGAGCGACCCTGGGCTGAGCACCTTCGCCCGGGACCGGGTCACCGTGATCGAGGATGGTGAGCTGTCTGCTGCGGGCGCGCGCGTGGTCGTCGAACGAGGCGACGGCGCTCCCGCCAGTGTCGGCGTCGACGTGCCACGAGGCGCTCCTGAACGGCCACTCGGTGAGGCGGACGTGATCGCCAAGCTCGCGAACGCCTGCGCGGCGCTCGGCCGCCCCGAACGCGCGGGCGCCATCGCCGCGGCCGTTTTCGGGCTCGAG
>JANONZ010000208.1:0-3713 GCA_031421095.1 Thermomicrobiales bacterium | reverse complement strand
TGCAGCAGCCTGTCGATGACGACGAGCCCGTCGGCGCCACCATCGAGCGCCAACGCTGGTTCGAACGATGTCGCACGCGGCAGACCAGCCATCGCACCGTGCCGGACGTACGGGAGATTGGCCAGGATCAGGTCGAAGGGCGGGCGCCCAAACGCCTCGCCGCCGCGCCCCTCGCCACCGCGCCCTTGGCCGCCGCGGCCCTCGCCAGCATCGAGCAACAAGTCCGCCTGCGCGAACACGATCCCATCCGCGACCGCATGGCGCAGCGCGTTCTCGCGCGCGAGGTCCAGGGCGCCAGGCGAGATGTCCGTCGCGCTGATCTCGACCCCTTCGAGCGCATTCCGCCGGCGCAGCGTCACGGCCAGGGCGACCGCGATGGCCCCGCTGCCCGTTCCCACGTCCGCGATCCGTAGCGGCCGGATCCCTGCGCCCCGCTCGCCCGACCCCAGGCGACGCATGACCTCCGCCTCAGCCAGTTCGACCAGCCGTTCCGTCTCCGGCCGCGGGATCAGCGCCCGTGAGTCCACCAGCATCGTCAACCCGAAGAACTCCTTGAACCCACGGATGTAGGCCACCGGCTCCCCGGCCGCCCGCCGCTGGATCCCGGCCCGAAACAAAGCGCTGGCATCCGCCTCGACCGGCGCATCCGGGTGCGCCAGGATGACCGTCCGACCCACCCCGACGGCGTCTCCCAGCAGGAGCTCGGTGTCGAGCCTGGCCGTCTCCGACCCGGACGCATGCAGGCACTCGACCCCCTCGCGCAGGAGCGCGCCGGTCGTCTCGGGCTCGGTCAGGCCGCACCGCCGTCGATCATCGTCGCGAGCTGATCGGCCTGGTCGGCCATGACGAGCGCGTCGATCAGGTCGTCCAGGTCACCATCCATGACGCCGGGCAGGTTGTGGACGGTCCGACCGATGCGGTGATCCGTCACTCGGTCCTGCGGGAAGTTGTAGGTCCGGATCTTGTCCGATCGGTCGCCGGCGCCGACCATGGAGCGCCGGGCCGCGGAGTCCGCTGCGCGCTGCTTCTGCTGCTCCAGGTCGTACAGCCGCGAACGCAGCACGGACATCGCCTTGGCCTTGTTCTTGTGCTGGCTCTTCTCGTCCTGGATCTCCACCACGAGCCCGGACGGCAGATGCGTGATCCGGACGGCCGAGTCGGTCGTATTGACGGACTGGCCGCCCGGTCCAGACGAGCGCTTGACGTCGATGCGCAGGTCGCGCTCCTCGTCGATCTGGATCTCGACCTCATCGACCTCCGGCAGGACGACCACGGTCACCGTGGAGGTATGGATGCGACCGGACGATTCCGTGGCCGGGATGCGCTGGACGCGATGAACGCCACCCTCGAATTTCAGCCGGCTATAGGCCCCGTCGCCGTGGACCTGGATGATCGCTTCCTTGATGCCGCCGATGCCCGTCTCGTTGAGGCTCAGGATCTCCGGCGTGAACCGGTGGCGCTCCGCATATCGCACGTACATCCGGAACAGCCCCGCGGCGAAGAGCGCGGCTTCCTCGCCGCCGGCGCCGCCACGGATCTCGAGGATGACGTCGCGGTCGTCGTTCGGATCGCGTGGCAGGAGCAGGATCTTGAGATCGTCCAGCAGGCGCGACTCGTCAGCTTCCAGGCGGTCGATCTCATCGCGGGCCATCGTCCGCAGCTCGTCGTCGGCGTCGGCCGATTCGCGGACGTCCCGAGCGCCGGTCAGCTCGGCCCGCGTCGCCTGGAGCCGGCGGAACGCCTCCACGACCGGCTCAAGGCGCGACAGCTCCTGGCCCAGCCTGCGGATCTCCGACGGGTTGGTGGAGGTCTCCGGTCTGGCCAGATCGGCCTGGATCCCGTCGTACTGGTGGGCGACCTCGGCCAGCTTGGCGTCAAGATCGGTCATGACCCGGGCGGCGGATCGATCGGTTCGGTTGCGGCGACAGTCGGGCCAAGGCGCATCGGCTCGCGTGCGAACAGATCGGACGCCGCGGGGACCGACTCACCGTCGGCGATGAGCGCCTCTTCCATCGAGACGATCGCGACCTCGATCATGTCGTCGGTCGGCTGCTTCGTCGTGATCATCTGGACGAGCAGGCCCGGGTACATGATCACCTTGACCAGCGGGTTCCGCCGGTACCGCGCGCCAAGCCGGAGCACCTCGTAGCCGACCGCGGCGAGAACCGGGATGAGGATGAACCGGCTCGCGACCAGGACCAGCGGCGGCTGTTTGCCGACGAGTGAGAAGGCGAAGATCGACAGCATGATCAGCACGACGAGGAACTCCGTGCCGCAGCGCTGGTGGGCGGTCGGGTACTTGCGGACCTCGTCGACCGTGAGCGGGTCACCCGCTTCCAGCGCGTGGATCGTCATGTGCTCCGCGCCGTGGTACTGGAAGACGCGGCGGATGTCCGGGGTCCGCGAAACCAGGCTCAGGTAGCCCAGAAAGATCCCAACCTGGACGATGCCTTCCACGACCGGCTGCGCCCAGCCGTTGTCGATGCCGGACGTGGCCACGCTGGAGATGAACAGCGGCAGTAGGGAGAAGATCGCGATGGCCGCGACCAGTGTGACGATGAGCATGACCGCGATGGAGCCCTTGCCGAGCTCGACCCCGTCCTCCTCCTCGGCCTGGACGTTGGCGCTGCGGACGAGCCAGCGGGTCCCCACGACCATCGTCTCGTACAACACGACCAGGCCACGGATGAGCGGCCACTTGGACCAACGCGTCCCGTGGACGCCGGAGTCGAGGCGCTCTGTGGCGAACACGATGCGACCGTCCGGGTGACGCAGCGCGACGGCGATGGCGTCGCGTCCGCGCATCAGGACGCCTTCGATGAGGGCTTGGCCCCCGTACGTGTAGATGGGCATGGGCGCAGTCTACCGGGTGCCCCGGGAATCGGATCGGCCGGCCCGAAGGCCGGCCGTTGTTTCTGTCGAGGGTGTGGTCAGCTGAAGCGCTAGCCGCGGGCCTGGCGCTCCAATCGCTTCTGGAAGCGTTCGACCTGGCCGGCCGTATCGATGATGTTCTGGGTGCCGGTGAAGAACGGGTGGCAGCTGGAGCAGACGTCGGCGCGCAGCTCGGAGCGCGTGGATCCGACCGTCCATTCGATCCCGCAGGACCCGCAGTGGACCTTTGCCTGGTGATACTTGGGATGGATATCGGGCTTCATGCGTGGTCTCCTCCGACGCCGTCCGTGCCGGGCCCTGGCCCAGTCGGTGGTCGCCGGCTCTGTCCGAGTGTCTAGGCGCTCGCAGCGGCCATCTCGACCGCCTCGACCCGGATGCGCTTCTTGGATTTGGTCGCGTGCTCGAACTTCACCTTGCCGGTGACCGTCGCGAACACCGTGTAGTCCTTGCCCAGCCCCGTGCCGGGACCAGCCAGGAACGTCATCCCGCGCTGGCGGACGATGATCGATCCGGCGCTGACCAGCTGGCCGTCACCGGCCTTCACGCCGAGTCGCTGGCCAACGCTGTCGCGGCCGTTCTTGACGCTGCCGCCAGCCTTTTTGTGGGCCATCTGGTCTTACTCGTCCTTCTTCGTGGCGCGGGTTCGCTTGGGAGCGTCCGCCTTGGCCTCGCCCGCATCATCGGTGGACGCATCGGTGACGTCCGACCCGGCAGCCTTCGCCGTCCGCTTGGCCGGCTTCGTCTCGGTGGCGACCGCGGCCGCCTTGGCCTTCGCCTTGGCCGGCGTCTCGGTGGCGGCGGCCTTCGCCTTGCTCGGCGCC
>JANONZ010000207.1:0-4949 GCA_031421095.1 Thermomicrobiales bacterium | reverse complement strand
AGCGCGGTGACGGCCTGCTCCGGCGAGACACCCATCATCGTGTAGCCGCGTGTGTCGAACGTCATCGTCGCGATCAGGGGGATGCCGGGCGCGACACGCCGGACCCCTTCGATGGCGGCCTTGACTTCCGGCAGGTCGGACATCGTCTCGATCCAGATGAGGTCGACGCCGCCGGCCACCAGTGCCCCCGCCTGTTCGGCGAAGATGTCGACGGCTTCCTCGTACTCGAGCGTCCCGGTCGGCGCCATGATCGCGCCGCTGGGCCCGATATCCCCCGCGACCAGGGCATGACCACCCCGTGCGTCGACCTCGCCGCGGAGCAACACCGCAGCCGTCTGGTTGAGCTCGCTGACTCGGCGCTCCAGTCCGTGCAGGCCCAGGCGCAGCCGGTTACAGCCGAACGTGTTGGTCATGAGGATCTGCGAGCCGGCATCCAGATAGGCGCCATGGATCCGGCGAACGAGGTCCGGCTGGCTGACGTTCCAGACTTCCGGCGGATCGCCGAACTGAAGTCCCGCGGAGAAGAGCATCGTCCCCATCGCGCCATCGGCCAGGACGACGGCATGCTCCGCGAGCATCGTCCGCCAGGCTTCGCTGGCGACGCCCCCATCCGCCGCTCGTCGCGTCTCGACGTCCGGGAAGGCGGCAGCGTCGAACGGCCCGGGATCCAGTGATTCGGTTCGCAGCACCCGCCGTGTCCTGGCCGCCATCGTCGCTCAGCCGCTCCTTCCGTCTGGCCGACAGGATACTCGCGAAGGCAGGCGCCACCTACCAGTCTGGCAGCACCTGCCGGTCCAGCCACTCGACGGGATCCTGACGCGGCCGGATGAGCTCGGCTCGGCCGCCCCGCACGGCCACCTCCGCCGGGATCGGGTGGGACAGGAAGAGCGGCATCGATTCGGTGAAGCCGTAGGCTCCGACGTCCAGGATCGCGAGGAGGTCCCCGACGTCGGGCGGCATCATGATCGCGGCCTGGCTGAAGACATCCAGACCCGAGCAGAGCGGCCCGGCGACGGTCACCGGCACGACCCGACCACTCGCCACGGCCTGCGACCGCCCGTTCAGCGTTCGGATCCGATGCTCCTGGCCGACGAGAGCCGGTCGCAGGACGTGGTGCACGCCGCCATCGAGGATGGCCACAGCGGCGCCATCGACCGTCTTGCGATCGACCACCCGTGCCACGTACGCACCGGCGGGTCCCACGAGGAAGCGCCCGGGCTCCAGCAGGAGGCGGGCCTCGGCCAGGAGCGGGTCTGCCGCCCACGTCCGGGTGATGGCGGCGAGGCCGGCCCCGAACCGGACGAGGTCCAGCGTTCCCTCGTGTGGCTCGTACGGGATCCCGAGACCGCCGCCCGCGTCCACGAGTCGCAGGGTCGTGCCGGCGGCCAGCGCGAGCCGGCGGGCCGCCCGGACGGTGGCGGCGACGTGCTCGACGAGCGCGCCGGCGTCGAGCACGTTGGAAGCCCCGAATGCATGCAGACCGAGCAGATCCAGGTGGGGCGATGCGACGGCCGTCCGGGCTGCGGCCGTCAGGTCAGCGGCGTCCATCCCGAACTTCCCGGCGCCGTCATCACCGACGAGCCGGACGCGCTCCAGGCGGGCATTCTCGGAGACGGCCGCGCGCAGGAGGACCGGCTGACGGCGACCGGACTCGGCGGCGATCGCCTCCAGTCGCGCGAGCTCGCCGGGGGATTCGACGGTCACCGCGCGGATCCCCGCCACGACGGCGGCGCGCAGCTCGTCCTCACGCTTGCCGGGCCCGGTCATGACGACCCGTTCCGGGCCGATCCCGGCGCGGCGGACCGTCTCCAGTTCGCCGCCGGAGGCGACATCGGCACCCAACCCCAGCCGGCCGAGGTGGGCGACGACGGCCAGGGCCGGATTGGCCTTGACGGCGTAGGCGAGCTCGACGACCGAAGGCAGGACGTCCCGGAGCGCCGCTACCTGACGCTCGATGACATCGAAGTCGTAGACGTAGAAGGGCGTGCCGAAGCGTTCGGCCAGCTCGTCTGGGGCAAGACCGCCGAAGCGGCCTGCCCGGAGGATCTCGTTGCGGGCCGGAGGGCGACCGCGTCGAGGGCCGTCCGTCGGGTCCGTGATCATCGCAGGGCGCCTTCGAGGGCGACTCGTGCCGACGTGCCGGCATCGCGGTCCTTGATGAGGAGCGCGACGGAGACGGACAGGCCGTGGGTCTCGGCAAAGGTGGCCGGGCCACCACCGGACCTGCCGGTCAGCGTTCGCGAGCCGGGGACGACGACGGCACCGGCCGGGACGATGAGCGGTGAACTGGCCGTGCCCTCCAGCACCCGTCCGCGCACGAGGTCGTACAGGCGCGACGTGCCCGTCAGTGTCACCCCGGCCCCGATGACCGCGCCCGCCTGGACAAGGACACCTTCCAGCAGGGCGCTGCCAGCTCCGACGAAGGCATCGTCCTCGACGATGACCGGGCGGGCGCCGGACGGTTCCAGCACGCCGCCGATCGTGACGCCCGCCCCGAGATGGACACGCGCACCGATCTGGGCGCACGAACCGACGAGGACGTGCGAATCGACCATGGTGTCGGTGCCGATCCAGGCCCCGATGTTGACGTACGACGGCGGCATCACGACGACGCCACCGGCCAGGAATGCGCCTCGCCGGACGGCACTGCCGCCGGGCACGATGCGCCATGGGCCGCCCGCCAGGTCGTCGCGGGGCGGAACCCCGACCCGATCCCTGAAGATGAACGGGCCCACGGTCCAGTCCCGTGTCGTCCGGTCTGCGAAGCAGGCCAGGATGGCAGTCTTGACCTCCGACCGGACCCGCCAGCCGCCGGGAACGCTCGGGTCCGGCTCGGCCGCGCGTACCCGGCCCGCTTCGAGGTCATCCAGGACGGTCCGCGGATCGATGGCCTCGACCGATGCTTCGCGGACGACCGTGGTCTCGGCAGTCATGCGACGGCCTCCTGCGTCTGGGCCTGTGTCTGGGCCTGAGACCGTGCCACGATCCGGCCGCCGGCCACCTCGACGAGGCCAAGATCACGAAGGACGACCGCCATCGCGGCACGGCCCTCGGCATCGATGGGCAGGAGTGGCGCACGGACGGTATCCGTGGCCAGCAGGCCCATCTGGACGAGGGCGGACTTCACGGGCACCGGGTTCGGGCCACCCCGGAAGTTGCCCAGGAAGAGTGGCAACCAGCGATCGTGGGTCCGACGGGCCGCGTCCCAATCGCCGGCGCGCGCGGCCGCGCACAGGGCTACCAGTTCGCCCGGGATCTCGTTCGACGCCACGGACACGACGCCGTCACCGCCCATGGCGAGGATCGGCAGGGTCCACGCGTCGTCGCCGGCGAGGACCGCGACATCGCGCGGCCGATCGCGACAGATCCGCGCGATCTGCTCCAGGTTGCCGCTGGCTTCCTTGACGGCGATGACGCGCGGGTGCTCGGCCAGGCGCAGGAAGGTGTCGGCGTCGACGTTGGTGCCCGTCCGCGAGGGGACGTTGTAGACGACGATCGGCAGGTCGCCCTCGTCGGCGATCGCCCGGAAATGGGCGTCCAGCATCCGGCTGTCGGGCCGGTTGTAGTAGGGAGCGACGACCAAGGCGGCATCGGCGCCGAGTTCGGCCGCCCGGCGGGTCGCCCGGATCGTGGCCGCCGTGTCATTGGTCCCGGTCCCGGCGACCACGCGGACGCGGGATCGCGAGGCGCGTTCCGCCGCGACCTCGACGGTCGCCGCGATCAGCCGCTCGCGCTCGTCCGTCGAGAGGGTGGGGGACTCACCGGTCGTGCCGCACGGCACCAGACCATCGATGCCGGCCAGGATCTGCCAGCGGACGAGCCGTCGGAAGGCCACCTCGTCGACGGCGCCATCGTCCGCGAACGGCGTGACGAGGGCGGTGAAGGCACCGCGAAGCATCGGTCGGGTGGTGGCGGTTGGCTCGGTGGATGTCGTTCGAGTCATGGGAGAGTCCTTTCAGGCAGCGATGGGATCGCGAGCGATGAGCTCGTCGACGATGGGGTCGAAGGGATGGAGGCCGGACGAGCGCGGCGCCCGCTCCAGCCAGTCCGCGGCGGCCAGGATCCCGACGGCGTAGGCGGATCGATCCCGCGCGGTCAGGCGCAGCTCCAAGGTTTCGCCGGCGGCATCGAATCCGACCAGGTGCATCCCGGGGGAAGCGCCGGCTCGGACCGAGACCACCTCCAGGTCCTCCGTGCGCGCCAGCCGGGGGTGACCCGCGACGATCCGTGCGGCCAGGTCGCCGGCCGTACCGGACGGACGGTCCCGCTTCGCGCGGCGATGCCACTCGATCAGGTACGGATCGAAACCCTCGAGCGGCCCGAACAAGGCCACGGCCGCCTCCACCAGTCGCCCGAACAGGACGACGCCCGGGCTGAAGTTCGAGGCGCTGACCGCGGCGGCGTCGTACTCCCGGAGGAGCGACTCGACCCTTGGCCCATCCGCGGCCCAGCCGGTCGTGGCGATGACGAACTGCCGGCAGCCGGCCTCCAGGGCGGCCGCGAGGTTGAGCGCGACCGCGTCCCCCCGGGAGGCCTCGATCACCAGCCCGGCGCCGATCAGCGTGGCCGGTTCGTGGCGCCCCGCGGCGGGCCGACCAAGGACGCGGACCGCTTCTCGGGCCGGTCCGCGTCCCGCCCGTTCGACCAGGGCGGTTTCGACGGCGCGACCCAGTCCTCCGTCGCCCAGGATGATCGTCGTATGCATGTCGTGGTCCCTCGCAGTGCTTGGAGGGGCCGCCGGTCCGGAGGTGCAGGACAACAAAAAACCGCGGTCACCATCGTGGTGCCGCGGCCCCTGGAGCCTCCGTTCCCTGGAGGCCCCGGTTCGTCGTGTCGGACGCGCCGTTCAGAGCCCCAGGGCCCGTGCCTCCCGGCAGGGCCGCCAGAGCTTCTTCTTGGATGCTTCCGAGAAGATAGGGCGGTTCATGCAGCAAGTATTGCGCATTTGG
>JANONZ010000206.1:0-17393 GCA_031421095.1 Thermomicrobiales bacterium | reverse complement strand
CCGGACTCAGGTGGATCCGCCGGCTGCCCAGCTCGATGCACACGAGGACGTACAGAGTCCGGAGCCAGGCGGTCTAGACGGTGCAGAAGTCGCAGGCGATGATGCCATCCGCTTGCGCGCGCAGGAACTCGGTCCAGGTTGGGCCGCTCCGTCGTGGGGCAGGCCCCGCTCGGCAGTTCGGAGCAGGGTCCGGATCGTCGTTGCGCCGACGCGAATCCCGAGCTCCCCTCCGATCCGCACACAGCCCCACCGGGGGTTCTCCCGGGCGAGACGGAGGATGAGCGCACGGATCGCAGGATCGATCGGTGGCCGGCCTGGTCGACCGGTCCTGCGCTAGGTCCACTTCCTCCGCACGAGTTCGCGGTGCCAGCGGAGGAGGGTCGCCGGGGTGACGAGGAAGGCGACCCAGCGGTCACGCGGGATAACCCGGCTCGCGGCCGCGAGCAGGACCCGGTCGATGGCCCGGAGCCTGGCTGGGCCCGCCGTCCGGCGGAGCACCCGGAGCTGATGGCGGAGGACGAGGATCTCGAGGTCCTTCGAGCGCTCGTCGTCTCGACCACGCCCGCCGCTGGCGAGGAGACGGACGAGGGTGCGGACGACGAGGTAGAGGAGCGACCACATCGGCCGATCGTACAGGGCGGTACGAGTGCGAATCTGGGTTTCCGACCCCCACGGGGTGCTCGTGGCGGGTGGGAGCGCCGATTCGAATGCACAGCTCGCCGCCGAGCTGTTCGACCCGGGCACTAGGCGATGGACCGCCACCGGGAGCACGACCTCGGCCGGCGAAGGCCACACGGCGACGCTGCTGCCCGACGGCAGGGTGCTCGTTGTTGGCGGATACAGGGACGACTGGCTGGCCACCGCCGAGCTGTACGACCCGGGCAGCGGGCGATGGACCGCCACTGGGAGCATGGCCGAGGCCCGCGGCGCCTTCGCGGCGACGCGGCTGCCCGACGGGAGGGTGCTCGTGGTGGGCGGCCGGTACGCCGCCGTCGCAATCGACGGGCTCGCCTCCGCCGAGCTGTAGACCCGATCAGCGAACGATGGACCGCCACCGGGAGCATGGCCGAACCCAGGCAGAACGGCCAGACGGCGACGCTGCTGCTCGACGGCACGGTGCTCGTGGTGGGCGGCGACCACACGCGGTCGGCTGAGCTCTATGACCCCAGCAGCAGGCGATGGACCGCGACCGCGAGCATGCTCGCGGCATCTGGCGGCCGGGCGACGCTGTTACCCGACGGCAGGGTGCTTGTGGTGGGTCGCGCCTGCGGCCAGGAGGAGCTCGAGGGCCCGGCGTACGCCGAGATCTACGACTCGAAGGGCGGGTTCTCGGACGTCGAGGCCAACTTGCTTTCCGGCCTGCGCCCCGACGCGAGGTTCGCCTGCACCGCACGCCGCGACGACCTCCCTGCTCATGCGGTCGCCGGCGTGGAGTGCTCGCCCGAGGTCGACCTCGTCGACCGGGTCGGCGTCTATCTGTTCAGCGCCCAGGACGAGCTTCTCGAGACCTACTTCGATCGCCTCGCCGACTATGGAGTCGAGCCAAGGTCGGGATCGTGCCCCGAGGGAGCCGGTGAGCACGCCTACGTGCCAGGGGACAGCGGTCCAACGATCGGGCCGTACCGGTACGGCTGCTATCTGAACGAGTTCGGCAACGCCAACTACCGCTTCACGGCCCCGGATTCCTTGGTCTACGTGGGCATTCTCGGAACGGGCACGGATCTCGCTGCGCTCCACGACTGGCAATGGCTGGGCAACCAGGATGTGCCGGGCTCGCCGACAGTCTGGCGAGAGCCGGTCCGCTGAGCGGAGTCCTCTCGGCTCACGAGTCCAGCGCATCGATTTCGTCGGGATCGTACTGGCGAGTCAGATGCCCATTCCGAAAACGGAAAGAGTCTGTTGCCCTATTTGGGCGAGGTAATTCTACCTCGACCTGTGGCATAGGTCGGTCGTCCCGATTATGGAGTTTCGGTCGGTTTAGGCGACACGTCGCCAGTATCAAACCAGGCATCGCTACGTGCTTACCCGCGTCCGTACGTAGACGACGAGCGAAATCCCCAAAACGATTGCGGACGCCAGCCGGCACAGGGCCGAGTCCGCGGGTCGCCCCATCACTCCATGCCGGTCTCTGACGAGGCTGACTCGCCCCGGACCGCGTTCAGGGCGTGAGCAGAACGGGAAGGAGAACCGCGACCAGCACCAGGAGGGCCCACAAGGCGGGTCCCGCGGAGGTGGCATCCAGCCGGCGGCCCGCCATCCGCGCAGACTCCGCCTCAGTCCGCGTGATCCACCACGGGCTGTAGCGAGCCTCCAGGGCATGGAACGTCAGCCCGAGCCCCGCTCCATAGGCCAGATGGCCGATCAGGCTTGGAAACGCAGCAGCGGCCGCCTCGACGGTCCAGGCGGGGGTGGTCCCAAAGAAGATCGGAGCGAGAGTGAGCGGACCGAGGACCCACCACATGAAGCCGTACGACACGCCCCAGCCGATCGCGGCGGAGTGGTCGAACGCCTGGCGACGGAACAGGACCCCATAGGAGACGCCGACGATCTCCGCGATCACTAGGTGGACGAGGAGGCCGACGAACTCCGAGTCCGATCCGACGAGGTGGGCGACGGTCGGCAGGAAGCCGATCTGGACCATCACGAGCGTGAACAGGAACCCTCCGACGAGGCCGGCCGCAGCGCCCCGACCGACGGCGCGTGGCCCCCACGAGCCCGCGTCGGGCGACCGGTCCCCGACGTCGTCCGAGAAGAAGAGCCGCGCCAGCCGGCCCAGCCAGTGGTAGATGAGCGCCGTCGCGGCTCCGAAGAGGATGGTGCCTGGCAGTGCGGGAAAGGTGGCTCGCGCGTCCACGATCGACCAGTTGAGGCCTTCGCCACGCAGGACCGGCAGGAGCGTCAGGCCGCCGACGACCCATAGGATGAAGCCGAAGCCTCCCCCGCGAACGGCAGCTGCGCCCGCGCTCGAGGTCGAAGTCGGATGAAGCAGCGCATACACGCTGGCTCCCAGGAGCGCGACGGCGAGCGGTCCCAGGCCGGCACCATCATCAGCGCCCCACGGCGAAAGCATTCGCTCGGAGCCGGCGGGCAGCAGCCCGATGGTGCCGAAGCCGAGCAGCCCGGCGACGAGGCCGCGGAGGATGACGGCCCTGAGACGGGCGGTCGGAGGCTCAGGATCCGATGCCGTCGTCGAGTCCGTCGATGCCGTACGGGCTTTGATCGCGACGAGGGCGATGCCCGCCGCCGCCCCCCAGATCACGTGTCCGAGCAGGCTCGGGTACGCGGCCTGCGCAGCGGCCACATCCCATGTCGGCAGCCGGCCGAGGATGACGGGCTGCATGGTGATGGGTCCCAGGAACCAGAAGAATGCCCCGTAGGCCACGCCCCAGAACACGACGTCGCCGGCGGCCCATCGTCCCCGGAGGAGGATCGCGAGGCCGGACCCGACGATCGCGGCGATCGCCATATGGACGACGAGGCCGACCACGGGCGAGTCGGTACGGACGAGCGAGGCCACGGTTGGGAGCACGCCGAGCTCGATCATCGCGGCCCCGAACGCGAGGCCACCGACCAGCCCGGCGAGGGATCCTGGCACGAGCGTCTCCCTGAGCTGGCGGCGGACGTCAGGCGACTGGCTCACGCTCTGCCTCCTGGACCGTCTTCGCGGCCGCGTCCTGCGAAGTGGCCGTTCCGGCGATCACGATGTCGCGCGGGAAGACCAGATCGAGAAGCCAGTCGATCAGGACCCGGACCTTCTTCTCGAAGCCGGGCAGCTTGGCGAGGTAGATCCCGCGCCACAGGAACCAGGCCGACAGGCCCGAGAAGCGCAGTCCGCGGATCTCCGCGGCCGCCGTGTTGTGGCCAAGGACGACGAGCATGCCCAACGTCCGGAAGCGGAACGGCCGGAGCGGGCGACCGTCCAGCGCCGCCACGAGGTTGTCGGCCGCTTGGCGACCTTGCCGGAGGGCATGCTGCGCAGTGGGCGGGCACGGCTGCCCGTCCCGATCCGGGTCGGGAATGCGCGCACAGTCGCCGACGGCCCAGATGTCGCCGAAGCCCTCGACCCGCAGCGTCCCGTCGGTGGCGAGAGCGCCGTTCCCACCCTCCGCCATCATCGAGCGAACGAGCGGCGCGGGCTCATTGCCGGCCGTCCAGACGAACGTTGCGGTCGGGATCGACACCCCATCGCTCAACGCGACCCCGTCGCGGCTTGCGCCGGCCACGCGCACGCCGAGGACGAATTCGATTCCCCGGCGACGCAGCCGCTCGAGGGCGTACGCCCCGAGCCGATCGCTCAGTTCAGGCAGGATGCTATCCCTCGAGTGGATGAGAACGAAGCGGGGTTCGTCGCGGTCGACCCGAGGATGGTAGATGAGCACATCGTGGACGAGGTCGTGCAGCTCCGCGACCAGTTCTACGCCCGCAAAGCCACCGCCGGCAACGGCGAACGTGAGCATGCGACGGCGGACGTCGGGCGCTGGCTCGCTCTCGGCGCGATCGAGGAGCCCGATCACATGGTCTCGCAGGTCCGTCGCGTCAGCCAGCGTTTTGAGCGTGAATGCCCGCTCCGCAACGTCCGGCAGGCCGCGGAAGGCAGGGACTGCGCCGACAGCGACGACGAGCTGATCGTAGGGAATCACTTCTGCCGCGGCCTCGGGGGACGAGCGGATCCGGATGGCTCGAGCGTCGTGGTCGATCGTCTCCACGGTCGCCCGCCGGATCGTCGTTCGCGGGCAGGTCGCCCGAAGCGGTGCCGCGACGTGCCTCGGCACGAGGGAGCCCGAGGCAACTCCGGCCAGCATCGGCGTGAACAGGAGGAAGTTGCTCTCGCTGACCAGGGTCACGGCAACCTCGGGCCTGTGGCTCAGCAGTTGCTCGAGCCGCTGGGCGGTCGCGACACCGCCGAAGCCGCCGCCGACGATGACCACCCGGTGGCTGATCGGAACGTTTGTCGTCGCGACCAACCGGGTCAGCGCCCGGTCGCCGATGATGCGACTGGCGGCTGCATGGAACAGCAGGGCCGCGAGGCCCCAGGCGAGGACACTGGCGATCAGCAGCGGGAAGGCCGTGGATGCCTCCGCCACCGACCATCCAGGGCCCGTCGCGCTGATCAGCGGGATCGCCGTCAGCCATATGCCCGCCCACCACAGGAGACCGAACAGGAGGCCTCCTCCGAGCGTCACGGCGAGGCGCCCCGGCTGGAAGCGATACAGGGCACCGTAGACAGCGCCGCCGGAGGCGCCCAGTGCGAGGAAGGCCAGCCACCCGACGACCGGCGGATCCACCCGTAGCGGCTCGGTCACGTCCAAGCGACCTTGAGCGGCCAGTACGATACCCACCACAAGGCTGGCCAGCAGGCCCGCGCCTGCCCCGAGGCCCGCCTCCAAGCGGCGTGTTGCGTCCACCGTCTACTCCAACCTCCGATCGCTCGTGCAAGCCCGAGGGTACGGCGGCTGCATGACGCGACTGCGACGAATCGACCCGCTGATCTGGATTCCGTCGTGTGTCATCAAGGACGTGGTCGGCCACCGAGCTGGGGTCCGTTGATCCGGCGAGAACACTGGCATGCGGCTACTCCAGGAAGGATGCGACCTCGTCGAGGGACTTCCGCCGGAGATCAGGGACCTTGCAGTCGGCCGCCGGATAACCAACCGGCATCAGGACGAACGGTCGCTCGTTCCTTGGCCGGCCAAGGGTCGTGCCCAGGAATCCCATCGGCGATGGGGTGTGGGTCAACGTAACCAGCCCCATCTGGTGGATCGCAGCGATAAACAGGCCGCACGCGATCCCGACGCTCTCGCGAGCGTAGTAGTGCTTTCGCACCGAGCCATCCGGGGACCAACCGTGGACTTGTTCGAGTATGACCACGATCCACGGCACGGTCTCGAGAAACGGCTTGTGCCAGTCCGTGCCAAGGGGCGCCAGGGCCGCCAGCCACTCGGTCGGCATCCGGCCGCCCTCGTAGCTCCGGCGCTCTTCCTTCTCCGCCGCGATCCGGATCTGGTGCTTCAGCCCAGGATCCCCGATCGCCACGAACGTCCAGGGTTGTTGATGGGCGCCCGAGGGCGCAGTCGAGGCCGTCATGATCGCGAGCTCGATAGCCTCCCGTGGGACCGGATCGGACGAGAACATCCGCACGCTGCGCCTCTCGTCCATCTCGCCGAAGAAGCTTCGCCCTCGCTCGAGCATGTCGGCCGCCGGGCGGTGCCGTGGTCGGTAGGGGATCAGTCGTGGCTCGAGGAATCGCGGGCTTGATGCTGCCAATGGGCCTCCTCCTTGACGCCTCGCTCCGATCCACGGCTGGCTCCCGCGGTCGAGTCGCGGCTCTCACTGTGTGAGCGGTGTCCAGACGAGCGTCTCAGGATGGAACTGGCTCCAGGCGAACCAGAATGCCTGGTGTGCGGGTAGCTCGTCGCCGCCACGCACGCTGGCGCGCAGGCCGCCTGCATCGCTCGTGACTTCGATGTCACCGAACGCCACTTTGTCACCTGCGGCGAGGGCGGCGCGCGCCTGGTCGACGGGGAAGGCCACAGGCGTCCCGTCGGGACCGATGACCCCGAGCACGTTCGCCTGGACCGGCAGCCGCGGATCCACGTCGCCGATCGGAAAGATCGGCCCGCTGTCGTCGCGCCCACGCAGCGGCTCCAAGGGGTAGTCGCGACCGATGCCGCCGTCCCGGGCCACGATCCGGGTCGCCGGGTGGGCGGCCCTCCACTCTCCCCAGGTCGTCACCACGACCGTCGCCTGGTCCAGGATCACCCCAGCGTCGTGGAGCGGGCCCGACAGCGCCTCGCCCGTGAACGTGTCGAGCACCGATCTCGTTTCGAGGTCGTACATGACCTTGTTGGAGCGGGACAAGAGCCCCGATGTACGAAGGACCGGCACGGCGACGCCGTCCGGGACCGAATCGGTGAAATAGGCCTGGGCCGACCCACAGAGGGTGCAATACGGGACTCCGAGGCGGCGGCCGCCGACCGTCATGTTGACCATCTCGTGGACTTCCATGATGTTCCTGGGCAGTGCCACCGCTTCCGCGCCCATCGCCAGCCCGAACACGACTCGCTCGTCGGGGTACCAGTCACCTTCGGAGGCTGCCGTCAAGTTCGGGTCGTCGAGGGCTGGGATGCAGCCGCGCTCGCACGGTCGCCTGTCGCCGAGCGGTCGATCGTCGATCAATACGCCGCCCCACGACAGGAGTCGCCAGTCGATGTCAGCATCGGCATCGCCGAAGAACGGTTCCCAGCCGGGCTCGACCTCGACGAAGATGCGGGCCTTGAGCTCCCGGTAGCCTGGCGGCGCCGGGAGGTCCCAGGCGATGAGGACATCGGTCACGCTTTTCCATGGGCTCGCCGCGAATCCGGGACCCTCGCGAAGGTCGACCCCGGTGAGTCGCTCGAAGGCGCCCACGAGCGCGTCCTGTCGGCCGCCCCCCTGCATGAAGCGCAGCAGATCGGAAACGAACCAGCCGAGGCGGGCGTCCCTGGAGGCGGCGACCGTGTCGAGGGCCGCGTCGTCGAAGCCTCCCGCCAGGATCGAGGTGACGAACGTGTCCAGCGCCGCGCTGATGGCCGGGTCCAATGGCCCGACCGGTGCCCCAGGTGCGGGAGGAAACGTCACCTGAGGATCATTGGTCGGAGATCTCGACGGCGCCGTCGTCTCCGACGATGACCCAGACGAGCAGCCGGCGATGAAGAGGCTCAACGCAAGGACTCCTATGAATCGACGCGACATGCCTTCTCCAGAGCCGTCGCCACCAGGTGCGACGCACCAACCGTGACATTCGATTAAGACAACCCGATGACGTGCTCACCCGAGACGCCGGCCGTCATAGCTTCGTCACGGGCGGGCCATAGGGTGTGGCCGTGGTCTCATCGATGGCTGCTCCGGCGTATGGTGGCGGTCGGCCGCTACCGGCCCACGCGATCCTCGAGGATCCACGGGCGGACTTCGATTCTGGCCTGCTTGTTCGCCTCCAGGCCGCCCTCCTCGGGCTTCACGACGGGCAGATCCTGCGGCTCGCGAGCCCGATCGACACCGTCGCGGCCGACCTGCGGACGTTCGAGATCGCTACCGGCCACGCGCTCCTGAGCGTGGTACCGGACAAGGATCGGCCCGGCTGGCGCTTCCACTACGTCCGCAAGGGTCGGGCGCGCACTGACTGGGCTGACGGCGCGGTGCCCACCTCCGACTCGATCACTGCCGACAGCGTCCGATACATCGACAGCCTGATGCCTCGCCGGCTGTGGCTCTACACGAACTACGATTGCAACCTCGCCTGCGATTACTGCTGCGTCGTGTCCGGTCCGCGGGCAGATCCCCGCCGGCTGCCGGCCGATCGCATCCGCACCCTGGTCGATCAAGCCGCCGCGGCCGGCCTGGAACGCGTCTTCCTGACCGGTGGTGAACCGACCCTGCGTCCCGACCTGCCCGAGCTGATCGAGTACATCACCGACCGCCTTCCACTGACCCTGCTGACCAACGCGATGCTCCTTCGCGGTCCACGCTGGGAGCGCCTCCGCCAGCTCGTGCTCGCCGGCCGGCCGCTCGTCTTCCAGGTGAGCCTTGACTCTGCGGATCCTGCCTTGCACGACACCCATCGCGGCCGCGGCGCCCACGCTCGCGCGATCGAGGGCATCCAAACGCTGCTGGCGGTGGGCGCCCGGGTTCGTCTCGCGGCGTCGCTGCCCGAGGAGCATCTCGATGAGATCCCTCGCCTACACGAACTAGCCGACTCGATCGGGATCGCCGCGGACGACCGGATCTTCCGCCCGATCGCCCTTCGCGGCGCCGCCAGCGCAGGTGAGCCGATCCGCCCGGAGGACGTAGCTCCGGAGCTGACCTGCGATGCGCTGGGTTGGTTCTGGCACCCGGTCTCGAACGACCCGGACATGCGCCTGCCGGTCGCGGCCGACGCATCGCTCGCGGCCGCCTTGGTTGCCGTCCGAGCGCGCCTCGAGGCGGTCATCGCAACGCGCTCGGTCCAGCTCGATCGGTTTACCTGCGGCTGACCCTCACCGGTTTCGAAGCGAAGGAGGCAGAGATGGCCCAAGCCACGACAGTCCCGCGGTCCGAGGCGATCGCCGATGCCATCGACAGCGCGTGGTTCGGTCGGGCGATGGCGGCCCTCCGGATCTACTTCGGCGTCCTGTTCGTCCACAACGGCATCGCCAAGCTACTGCCGGCCGTGCCCAACCTCTGGCCGGACACCCCGCTCGGGTTCGTCATCAACGCCGAGGGGAACCGGAGTGCGCGCTCGATCCTCGAGTTCGAGGTCATCACCCAGCGGCATCCGATCGAACCGTACCGGGCGCTCGTGGAGAACGTCGTGTTGCCGAATTTCGGGCCGTTCGTCTTCGGGATCGGTGCGCTCGAAACGCTGGTCGGGATCCTGCTGATCGTCGGCTTTTTGACGCCGCTGGCCGCGTTGATCGCCGCCGGCATGGTGCTCCACCTCCAGTTCGCGACCCTCTGGAACGACAAGTGGATCTACGAGTACTCGGTCGAGTGGGTGCCGCTGCTCTGCCTGGCGGCCTTCCGCGCCGGCCGCTGGCACGGCCTGGATGCCCGCTTCGCGGCGACCCGCCCCAGATGGTTCGGATGAGCACCCGGCCGGAGGCGATCCGCACGTTCGTGACCGGCGGCGCGGGATTCATCGGCGGGGAGCTGGTCGACTCGCTCCTCCAGGATGGCAGCGAGGTGACGGTCTTCGACGACCTCTCGACGGCCGACCCCGACTGGTCGGCTCGTTTTGCCGACGAGCCGCGTCTCACGTTCGTCCGCGGCGACGCCGCCGATCCCGTTGCCGTCGGTGCGGCCATGCCAGGACATGACCGGGTCGTCCACCTCGCCTCCGGGACGGATATCGCGGGCGGCTACGGACACCCCGAGCGGGACTTCGTGTCGGGGGTCGTGGCGACCGAGGCCGTTTGCGAGGCGATGCGGCAGCTCGGGATCCGCGAGCTCTGGTACGCATCGTCCGGCGTCGTCTACGGGAGCCCGCCCCGGATCCCGACCGCGGAGGGAGACGGCCCGCTGCTGCCCGAGTCGCACTACGCGGCGGCCAAGCTGGCCGGCGAGGCGATCGTCTCGGGCTTCGCCCACCTGTACGGCTGGCGCGCGTTCGCCTTCCGGTTCGGCAACACGGTCGGGTCGCGGTCGGATCACGGGGTCGTGCACGACTTCGTGGTCAAGCTCCTGCGCGACCCGCGGCGACTCGAGGTCCTCGGGGACGGGTCCCAGGCCAAGCCATACGTCGCGGTCGGCGACCTCGTGGCCGGAATTCGCCATGCAGCCGCGGTCGCTCCCGCACGTCCGATGACCGTTCTTAATGTCGGACCCGAAGGTACGCTTCCGGTCCGCCACGTCGCAGAGATCGTCACCGAGGCGCTCGACCTCCGACTGGCCTCGGTCGAGTTCGCCTTCGCCGGCCGTTCCTCCGTCGGCGGCGGCGGTTGGCCGGGAGATACCGCCCACGTCGAATTCGACACGACCGCATTGCGGTCGCTGGGCTGGCGGCCGAGCATGACCGCCGAGGGGGCCGTCCGCGCGGCGGCGCTGGGTATCGCGGCGACCTACCGCACCTCGCGACGACCGCTCCTGACCGCGGCGGAGCGACGTGCCACGTCGCCCGTGACCGTCGGGTCGATGCCGGGATGACCACGCCACGGCCATCGGTCGTTCTGCCCGATCGCGCCGTCGGGCTCGCCGGGCTCGCCGCACGGATCCGTCCATGGGCGGGCGTCTCGGGGACGACCTGGCCGTCTCTTCTGGCTGTCGCCGCCGGCATGGTTGCGATGGGCTGGATCGCCGCCCTGCTCGTCGGTAGGGTCGACGGATTGTCGGCGCCTCCGTACGACCTGGCCTTCTTCCAGCAGGTGATCTGGAACGTCGGATACAAGAGTCAGTGGCTATCGAGCTTCCACGAAGGCTCGTTCTTGGGCCTCCACTTCTCGCCGATCCTTGTGGTGCCGGCGCTCGTCGAACGCCTCGTCTGGGCCGATGTCCGCGTCCTCAGTGTGTTCCACGCGGTCGCCATCGGTGCCCTCGTGCCGGCCGCATTCCTGTTCCTGCGCGCAGCGCTCCGGCCGAGCCGGGCGGCCGGAGCCATCGCAGCAGGCCTTGCGATCGGCATTCCTCTGTGGGGCTCGATGCAGGATGTGATCCGATCCGACTTCCACCCCGAAGTGGCCGGGGTCGGCCTGGCCCTGCTGGCCGGTTGGGCGGGTCTGTCCGGGCGTCCGCGAGCGATGTGGGCGTTCGCGATCCTGGCGCTCGTGACCCGCGAGGACCTTGCCTACGCCGTCGGTGTCATCGGGCTGGTCGTGGCCGCACGTGGCCGGGGCAACCTACGTCGCCACGGCCGGATCCTCGCTCTCGTGGCGGCGTCGTGGGCCGTCGTCGTGTTCAGCCTTCTCATGCCCTGGCTCCGCGACGGGGCCGGGAGTGACACGGCACGCTACTACGCCTGGCTGGGCGGGGGGCTGGGGGTGCTGGCCGCCCCAGTCACGATGACCGAGAGGGTGGTCGCGGCGCTCACCCGCCCCGAGCCATGGTTCGTAGTCGCCGGGATGACCCTCTCGCTGCTCGGGCTGCCGCTGGTCCGGCCTCGGTGGGGGGTCCTCATCCTGCCTCCGCTCCTGGCGCTGTTGCTCTCGAGTCACCGGTGGCAGGCCAACGTGGCGCTCCAGTACTCACTGATCCTCGTCGTTCCCCTTCTGGTGTCAGCAGGTCTCGGCGGACGTCGGGTGATCGTCGCAGCGACGCGAGCACAGCGTCGGTGGCGCCGCCGGTCGATCGATGATCCGGCTCGGTCCGTGATGCGCCGCGGTTCGACGGCCACCGTTCGTCGCCCGTCGGCGCACATGGGTGCGTTGCTGGCGGGCGCGCTCTTTCCGGCGTTCGCCGGCGCCTGGATCCAGGGCTCGCTGCCCCCGTTCGACCGAAGTGATCCAGCCTTCCTCGAGCGACCGGCATCGATCGATCGACTCCAGCGGGTGGCGAGCGGCATTCCCGTGGCGGCAGTGCTGGTGGCCGACGAAGGGCTGGTCGCGCCGTTGGCGGATCGTGCCGCGATCCTGTCGCTCATCGCGAGCGCCGCCCCGCCGCGGGGCGCCTACGTGCTCGTCGACCGCGAGGCCTGGTCGTCGGGCCCACGGGAGGCGCAGCGACGGGGGCGGATCCTCGAGGTGCTCAGGTCGAGCGCTCGACCGGTCCTCTCCGACGACGGCCGGTTCGTGCTGTGGGGCCCACAGCCAGGTGGGGGAGTGCCTTGACCACGCGGGTCGCGGCGGTCGTGCCGGTCATCGACGAGCGCGACGCGATCGGCGACGTCGTCGCCGGACTCCGTGAGGCGGGGGCATGCTGCGTCGTCGTGGTCGACGGCGGTTCGCGGGATGGCACTCGCGACGTGGCGGCCGGAGCTGGCGCCGTGATCGTCGATGAGCCGCGCCGCGGCTACGGACGAGCCTGTCTCACCGGCGCCCGCCGGGCGCTGGCTCCGGGCCTGGATGGGCACGCTCATGAGGTCGTCGCTTTCCTCGACGGGGACGGCTCCTGCGATCCGGCTGATCTGCCGCCGCTTGTTGCGGCCCTCGCCGACGCCGACGTCGTCCTGGGCCGACGGCCGGGCCGCCTCGTGGAGGCCGGAGCCATGCCCTGGCACGCGCGTCTCGGCAATCGTCTCGTGGCGGCGCTCGTCACGGCGCGGTCCGGCCGGTCGGTGCACGACCTGCCGCCCTTCAAAGCGCTCCGGCGTGCGACATTGGAATGCCTCGAGCTCGACGACGAGGGATACGGCTGGACCGTTCAGCTCGTCTCCCGGGCGCTCGTCGAGCCGTCCATCCGAGTACATCAAATCCCCGTCGCCTTCCGCGTCCGACGCGGCGGTGTGAGCAAGGTCTCGGGCTCCTGGAAGGCCTCGATCCGGGCGGGCTGGACGATGGTCGGGGTGGCGGTTCGTGAGACTCGCGCGCGACCCGTCGTCACGCTGATGGCGAAGGCGCCCGGACCGGGTCACGCCAAGACCCGCCTGGCCGTCGAGCTCGGAGCGGGACGCACGGCCGACCTGTGGGCTGCTTGCCTGGCCGACGTGGCCGAGACGGTGCACACGGCATCCAGGAGCGGGCGGTCTCGCTCGATCGTGATGCTTGCCCGTCAGGACGATGTCGACCCCGTTGGTCGGATCATCGGGCCTGGCTGGACGCCGCTGGTCCAGCGCCGGCCGGGCCTGTCGGCGGCCCTGATGGAGGTATTTCTGGCCGCCTTCGATCGGGGCGCCGACCGGGCCGTCGCCGTGGCCGGTGATGCGCCCGGGCTGCCGCCGTCCCGCGTCGGCGATGCCCTTGCCGCGCTCGACAACGAAACCAGCTCCGCGGTGATCGGACCGAGCAGCGATGGCGGGTACCACCTCGTCGGCCTGCGCTGGCGGTCGGCTTCTCGCTGGTGGCCACGCGGCGTTCACCGCCGAGAGCGGGCGCGGCTTGCTCGTCGACTCGAGATCGGCTTCGGCAGCGTCCCGATGGGTGGCGCGTCGGCGCTCGACGCCACGGTGGGGAGCTTGCGCGAAGCCGGCTGGCGGGTCGCGACGGTCGAGCCCTGGCCGGACATCGACACGCTGGCCGACCTTCGCGCGCTCGTCGGCGATCTCGACGGCGACGGCCGCTGGGCGCCTCGCACGACCGCCTGGGTGGCGCGTCATCGCAACGTCATCGACGACCCGCTGACTTGACGGGAGTTGCAGCCGCAGGAGGAACGACCATGACCATCGACGTCGCACCGCGGACCGTTCCGACAGAGATCATCCGCGCCCACACCGCCGAGGTCGACCGCGAGGCCCGTTTCCCGGACGAAGCGATCGCCGCGCTACGCGAGGCCAGTCTGCTGGGACTGGGTGTGCCGGAGGCGTATGGCGGTCCGGGCGGAACTCCGACCGAGATCGTCGCGGCGGTCGAGCAGGTCGCGGCGGGCTGCGCGTCGACCGGGATGATCTATACGATGCATCTCGTCGCGGCCCAGACGCTGCTGGCGGGCACCGCCGGTCCGGAGGACGGCATCAAAGCGGCGACACTCAGGAAGATCGCGACCGGCGACCATCTCTCGACGCTCGCCTTCAGCGAGCGTGGATCGCGCAGCCACTTCTGGGCGCAGGTCTCGCGGGCCGTCGCCGACGGCCCCGACGGCGTGCGGATCGACGCCGACAAGTCGTGGGTCACCTCGGCGGGGCACGCCGACTCCTATGTCACCGCCACCGGCGCCCCCGGCATGAGCGGCCCCCTCGAGACGGAGCTGTACCTCGTCGACGCGCGCGCCGACGGGATCGAGGTCCTCGGCCGGTTCGACGGCCTCGGCATGCGTGGCAACGCCTCGTCGCCGGTCGCCTACCGCGGTGTCCGGGTCGATGCCGATCGACGCCTGGGCGATCCCGGGTCGGGCTTCGACATGATGCTGAGCGCGACGTTGCCATGGTTCGTGCTGTGCGGCGCGGCGACGTCGCTAGGGATCGCCGCCGCCGCCATCGAGGCTGGCACCGAACACATCGCCGGCGCCCGATTCGAGCACCTCGGCTCGTCCCTCGCCGACATCCCCGGCGTCCGCGCCCGTCTGGCCGAAGCGAAGATCCGCTACCTCCAGGCGCGCGCCCTGCTCTACGAGGTGGCCCACCAGGTCGAGACCGGCGCACCCGAAGCCCAGCTCGGTGTCCTCGCCCTCAAGGCCGCCGCGGGCGAGATGGCGATCGACGTGACCGACGAGATCATGCGCGCCTGCGGCGGCGCGGCCTTCTCGAAGCACCTCGGGATCGAACGAAACTTCCGCGACGCCCGAGCCTCCTCGGTCATGGCCCCGACGACCGACATCCTGCGCGACTTCATCGGCAAGGCCCTCACGGGGTTGGACCTGTTCTCGTGAGCGCCGGGACAGCCCGCCTGCTCTCGTATCGCGTTGGTGCCGTGGCCTACAAGGCCCAGGTCGTGACCATCTGGGAGGCATTCCGGCGCTGGTTCCGCGAGCGCGAGTTCCCGCTCGAGTATGTCCTCTTCTCCACCTACGACGAGCAGGTTGCTGCCCTGCGGGGAGGCTGGATCGACGTAGCCTGGAACACGAACCTTGCCTACGTGGCCACCGTCAACGCAACCAACGGACGCTGCCGCGCGATCGCGATGCGCGACACCGATCGGAACTGGACGAGCCACCTCATCGTCCCCGCCGACTCGGTAGCGGTGCACCTGGGATTGGAGGGTATGCGCGGGCGGCGTGTCGGCTTTGGCGACAGCGACTCGCCGCAGGCCTGGATCTTGCCCGCGTACGCCATGCGGAGCGCGGGCTTCGACCCGCTGGTCGACATCCTCGGCGAACGGCTTGATCAGGACATCGGTAAGCATGGCGACACTGGTGGTGCCGAGTTCGCGCAGCTCGAGCGGTTGCGTGCCGGTGAGCTCGATGGCTGCGTCGTGTCCGACCCGACTTGGGCGGCCGTTCGCGACGCCGGTGCCGATGCCGGTCTCGCGATCGCCTGGACGTCGCCACCGTTCCATCACTGTAATTTCACCACGCTGCTGGAGTCGAGCGCCGACCACGATGGGTTCGTCAGACTACTGATGTCGATGAACGAGGACGACCCGCAGATCCGCGAGCCGATGCGCCTCGAGTACGTCCACCGTTGGGTCCCGCCGGACGTCTCCGGGTACGTCGATCTCGTCGAGGCCGTCCGGCAGGTAACCGATGGCGCGGTGGTCGGGCGATCGGCTGTCGTGTCCGGACCGTCCTGACGTGCGTGCGCAGGTCTTACTCCCCGCGGCGCTCGTGGCATCGATCCTCGCCTCTGCCTGCTCGACCGCGCCGGGTACGGAAACGCCGCACCAGGCGGCGGCGAGCGGCTCCTCGGCAGGCCCGACCGGATCGGCGTCGATCGATACGCCAGCGACCTCGGCTCAGCCGCCGTCGGGCTCGGCTTCGCCTGAAGCGCCGCCGTCATCGCCCGCAGCCGGCGCGATCCTCGATCAACCGTGGGCGACCATGACCCTGACCGATGTCACGACCGGACAGCCGTTTCGGATCGCCGACCTCGTCGCCTCCGGCAAGATCGTCTTCCTCGAGACGATGGCGATCTGGTGCTCGAACTGCCGGGCGCAGCAGATCGAGGCAACGGCAGCGTTCGAGGGACTCGACCCGGCGCGCGTCGAATGGGTCGCCGTCGACGTCGAGTCATCGGAGACCGCGGAGGCGCTGGCCCGCTATCGCGAGGAGAACGGGTTCCCGTTCACCTACGTTATCGCCGATGCCGAGATGGCGAGGGCGCTCGTTGCCGAGTTCGGCGACACGGTGCTCAGTCCGCCTTCGGTCAACATCGTCGTCGTCGGCACGGACGGTGAGGTCGTCCATCTGCGGGGCCATAAGAATGCCGGGGAGATCCACCGTCTCGCCACCGAGCGCGGCGCGTAGATCCCCGGCTAGAGCCTGACCTGGCCATGGACATTGGGTCGCTTCTCGCGGGGCTTGGGCCGTTTGGGGTCGGTGTTCTCAGCGCTGCGAGCCCGTGCCTGCTGCCGCTCTACCCGGGCTTCATAGCGTATCTCGGCGCCAACGCCACGGCCCTCGAGGGTCGTCGGGCCACCGGATTGCTCGGCTTGCTCGTGCTGGCTGGTGTCCTGACCACGATGACGGCCGTCGGCGTCGCGCTGGCGATCATCGCGGTGCCGACCAGCCGGCTCCTCGCCTACACCACGCCGGTGATCGACGGGTTGCTGATCGTGCTCGGCGTGCTCCTTCTTGCCGGACGGAACCCGTTCGAGCGGCTGCCGGGCATGCGCGTCCCGATCGTCGCGAACCCGTTTCGCCAGGCCTACGTCTACGGCCTCATGCTCGGCCCGATCGCGCTGCCATGCGCCGGGCCGTTCCTCGTCAGTCTGCTCGGCATCTCCCTCGGCGTTGCTGACGCCGTCGGTAAGGTCGGCACGTTCCTCGTCTTCGGCCTTGGCTTCGGTCTGCCGCTCGTCATCCTGTCGCTGGTCGCCGACCTGCGCAGCCGCGAGATCGTCCACTGGATCGTCGCCCACAACCGGGCGGTGGAGGTCCTTGCGGGCCTCCTGCTGATCACCGTCGCGGTCCTTGACCTGGCCGACAAGTGGGACGGAATCCGCGCCGTCGTCGGGTTCTGAAGCCACGGTCGGCGTCGTCGCCGGCAGCCTCAACACGGGCCAAGACGACTGGCCAAACTCGCAGCTGTCGCTGGCGAACACCTCCGCCAGCCGGAAGTCGAAGGCGTCGGCTGCCTCGATGGTGTGGTTTGGCTGGCGAGGAAGGATTCGAACCTTCGATCTCCTGATCCAGAGTCAGGCGCCTTACCGCTTGGCCACTCGCCAGTGGAGCGACGGGGATGATACCCGAGGCTGGCCTGC
>JANONZ010000205.1:0-5244 GCA_031421095.1 Thermomicrobiales bacterium | reverse complement strand
GATCGATGCGAATGCCGAATTGTTTGCGCTGGGCGGCGCGAACCTCGCCGCCGGGCTGACGAGCGGCATGCCGGTCAGCAGCTCTGGCTCGCGTTCTGCCATCGTCGAGAGTGTCGGTGGCCGCAGCCAGCTGGTCGGGATCGTTGCCGTCGTGTGCGTCGTGCTCGTCCTGTTGCTGTTTGGGGATCTGTTGGCGCGCTTCCCAGCCGCCGCCCTCGGCGGGCTGGTGGTGTATGCCGCCTGGCGGCTCATCGATGTTGCCGGATTTCGAAGGCTCGCGCGCTTTCGGCCGAGCGAGCTCGGCCTCGCACTTGCAGCGACTGCCGGGGTGCTCGTCGTCGACGTCCTGGCCGGCATCCTCGTGGCGATCGCACTGTCGGTCGTCGACTTGTTCGCACGGGTTGCGCGGCCACGGGCGGCCATTCTGGGCCGGGCGCCGGGGGTGGCCGGGCTCCACGACATCGAGGACTATCCCGATGCCGTGACGTTCCCCGGCCTGGTCGTATTCCGTTACGACGCTCCACTCTGTTTCGCGAACGCGAACGACTTCAAGGTCCGGGCGCTGGAGGCGGTGGACTCCCAAACGGAGACCGTGGAGTGGCTGCTGTTGAACGCGGAGGCTATCGTGGAGATCGACCTCACGGCGGCGGATGCGCTGGGTGAGCTCCACGACGAACTCGAGCGGCGGGGCATCGTGCTCGCCCTCGCCAGGGTGAAGCAGGATCTGCGCACACAACTCGAACGGATCGGACTCGTCACCCACATCGGCCAGGATCGTCTCTTCGCCACGCTCCCGGTTGCGCTCGACGCGTTCGAACGCCGACGGGAGACGGCTCCGAGTAGCGCTGGACGGACGCCGACGCCACGCCAGTAGCCGGCGGGCGTCTTCCGAGACAGTGACTCACGGACCCACGAGTCGTGACTTTCGACCCTGCGCCCGGCGGGCGTCGACTACCAGAGTAGTCTTCATCAGCGGGATGCGACCACGCAGACAACATGGTCCGCCCCGCCGCGCGCGGGCCCGGTCTGGCTGTCGTTCCGGCTCTTCGTCGGCTTCGCCTGGCTACCGGCGCGACCAAGAGGGGAGACAGCCGTGAACAAGATCCTCCCGGCATTCGACGCCAGCGATGAGGCCAGGATCGGGCTCGGGTCTGCCCCGATAGGCGAGCGGGTTCCCATGCACATCGGTATCGCGGTCGACGGGTCGTCCCAGGCGAAGGCCGGGGTGGAGTTCGTTGCGTCGCTTCCGCTCTCTGGTCGCGACCACGTGACGGTGATCTCCGTGGCGGAACCGGTGATGCTCCTGACCGCCGCGCAGTTTGGTCACGTCCCGTCCGTCGCGGGGTTCCTGGGCGAGATCGTCGAGGTGACAAGGGATCGGGCTGACCAGGTCGCACAACAGGCCACGGAGCGGTTGATCGGCCTGGCCTGTCCGGTCACCGCGACTGTCCTGTCCGGTCACCCGATCGAGACCCTTGAGCGATCCGCCGTCGAAGCCGGCCTGGATCTGCTCGTCGTCGGTCCGCATGGGCGAGGCCGCCTCGGCTCGATCCTGCTGGGGAGCGTCTCGCAGGCGTTGCTGCACTCGATGCCAACCTCGATCCTTGTCGCGCGACCACCGACCGGGACGCCCGAGCGGGTACTGCTGGCGGTCGATGGCTCACCGTTCAGCCTGGACGCCGCGCGCTTCCTCGCCTCGTTCCCGTTGCCTGCCGAAGCCGACGTCCGGGTCGTCGTGTGCGTCACATCCTGGACGGAGGAGTACGACTCCATCCAGGCCGGGAACTTCATCGAACTGCTGGCGGCCGAGCGGGCGCATGCGGCCGAGATCGCCCAGCGAGCCATCGATATCCTTGCGGAACATGGGCGACGCGCCACGCCGATGATCCGCGACGGCGACCCGAAACGCGAGATCCTCGATGCCGCACGCGAGATCGGGGCCGACCTCATCGTGACCGGTGCCCGCGGCATGGGTGGCTTCAGGGGCCTCGTGCTCGGCAGTGTGTCGCGCGGCATCAGCAAGGCCGCGTCCTGCTCGACGCTGGTCGTCGCCCATCGCGGGCCGAGCGCACACGCCTGAGGGGATCGGCGCTCGGGGGCCCGGCCCGAGGATGATGCACACCATGGCCGGCCCCACTTCGCGGCAATGCTTGGGTTCGCGTACGCTACCCATCCCTCGGCCGAGAAGTCGCAGGCCCGCCCCTGACACCGCCCGCCCGTCGCCGAGTGAGAGGGAATGAGATGACTCAGCACAGGATCCGCCGGCAACTCCCGGCTCTCGGGGTCGTTCTGGCGCTGCTCGCGAGCGCCTGCGGTGGCTCCAACGCGAGCCAGTCGCCCACCAGTGATGCGTCCGGAGGCGCCGGCACGCCGAAGACCGGGGGCTCCATCACCGTCGCCATCGAAGGTGAACCCGCCTCCATGGACCCGGCGTTCGACTACGATTTCGTCTCGGGTATTGCGGTCAGCAGCATGACCGAGCCGCTCCTCAAGTTCTGTGAGAACGACCAGAAGCTCTGCCCGAACCTTGCGGAGTCGTGGACGGCCAGCCCGGACGGCATGACCTACACCTTGAAGATCCGCCAGGGCGTGAAGTTCCACGACGGCTCGATCATGACCGTCGATGACGTCGTCTTCAGCCTGGATCGGATCCGGGACCCGAAGCTCGCGTCCTATGTGGGCTGGATGCTCGCGAAGGTCAAGGACGTGACCGCGCCGGACGCGACCACGGTCGTCATCACGCTCTCGGAGCCGGACGCGCTCTTCGAATACGCGCTTGCGGCCACGGCGGCGCATGTGGTCAGCAAGAAGTTCGTCGAGGCGAACGGAGACAAGTACGGGAAGCCGCAGGTCGGCTCGATGGGCACCGGCCCGTTCAAGTTCGTCGAGTGGAAGAGTGGAGACCGCCAGACGCTCGCTCGGTTCGACGACTACTGGGACAAGGCGAACGGCGGTCCCTACCTCGATCAGATCACGATCAAGATCATCCCCGAGCCGACGACCCGCGTTGCCGGTCTCCAGACGGGCGAGATCGACTTCATCGTGAACAACATCCCGTCGGACCAGTACGCGACGGTGAAGGCGATCAAGGATGTGAACCTCACGTTCACGGAGTCGTACTACGGCGAGTGGATGACATTCAACACGAAGAAAGCGCCGTTCGACAACGTGAAGGTCCGGCAGGCGCTGAACTACGCCTTCGACAAGAAGGCCGTTCGGGAGCTCTTCTACGGTGCCGATGCGGCTCCCACCAAGGGCACGCTCGTGAACCCGTCGCTCTGGACGTTCGAGAAGGACGCGTGGCAGGCGGCGTGGGATCAGCTCCCGGCATACGACGTCGACCTTGCGAAGGCGAAGCAGCTGCTCGACGAGTCCGGAGTCGCCGACCAGCTGAACGGGACGGAGATCGCGTACTACGACTCGACTCCTTCGATCAAGGGCGCCGCCGAGGCGTTCATCGATTCGATGTCGAAGCTCGGGATCACGATCAAGGCCCGCAAGGTCACCTATCAGGAGAACGTCGCGCTCCAGTTCGGTCCGCACAACGATTACGACATCCTCGTAGCGAGCTGGGGCTCGGACTTCCCGGATCCGTCCGGTAACCTTCGCCCCAACTTCGCTTCCGAGAACATTGTGACGGGCGGCGCGAACTCCTCCGCCTACGAGAACAAGCAGGTCGACGAGCTGCTGGCGAAGCAGAACACCCTTGTCGACAAGGCAGAGCGGGCGAAGCTCCTGATCGAGGCGCAGAAGCTCATCGCCGACGATTCAGCGGTGATCGTCACCGCCTACCCGGGCTGGCCGCTTGCTGTGAACAAGCGCCTCGCCGGCTACTCGGTCTCATCCCTCTGGTACTGGGCGTCCCTCTTCAAGGACGTTTACGTCACGGAGTGAGTGGGATCACACGCTGACGTGAACGCGAGAGGGCCCGGTCCCGGATCCACGGGGTTGGGCCCACTCCATACCGCCGGCGCCAGCCCCGTCCGGCCGCGCCGGCGCCGGCCCCGTCCGGCCGAGGGAGAAGGGAGGGAGTCAGATGGTCGCGTACGCACTTCGGCGCCTGCTCGCGCTCATCCCGGTCCTCCTCTTCGTGTCGTTCGTCACCTTCGCCCTCGTTCGGCTTGCCCCGGGAGATCCGGTCCTCATCGTCCTCGGCGGCAAGAAGGTGGACCCGGCGACCGCTGCCGCGCTGCGTGAGCAGTTCGGGCTGGTGGGGGACCCGTTCACCCAGTACGTCGCCTGGCTCGGCCGCGCTCTCAGCGGCGATCTCGGGGAGAGTTACCGGCTCCGCCAGGATGTTGTTTCGCTCATCGCGGACAGGCTGCCACTGACGATTCAGCTCGTTGGCCTGTCCATGCTGCTCGCGATCGCGGTGGCGATCCCGCTCGGTGTCCTCCAGGCGCACCGGCGGAACTCCGTCATCGACTACGTCGGGAGCCTGGTCGCCCTGATCGGGTTGAGCGCCCCTGTCTACTTCACCGCGATCGTGGGTGTCCTCGTCTTCGCCGTCTGGCTTGGCTGGCTGCCCGCCTTCGGCTCCGGCAAGGATCCTCTGGACCAGCTCCGCCACCTCATCCTCCCGGCAGGCGCGCTCGCCCTCGGGACGATCGCGCTCACTTCGCGGATGACACGTTCTGCGATGCTCGAGGCACTCAGTTCGGATTACATCGAGGCGGCCCGTGCCAAGGGGCTCCCGGAGCGGACGGTCCTCGTGAAGCATGCGCTCCGGAACGCGCTCATCCCGGTCCTCACCGTCACTTCGCTCCAGGTGGGCTTCCTGCTCGTCGGCAGCGTCCTTGTGGAGACGACCCTGGGCCTCGGCGGTCTGGGGAGCCTCATCACGGACGCGATCCAGAACCGCGATTACCCCGTGATCCAGGCGACCGTCCTCCTTCTCACCGTGGCGTTCAGTCTTCTGAACCTGGCCACCGATCTCCTCTACGGCGTGATCGACCCGCGGATCCGCTACGCATGAGGACCAACGTGATCAACGCCCCGCGTATGGGCCTGCTGGCCACCATCCGCCGCTCGCCGCTGGCGCGCAATCGGGCGGCGATCGTTGGACTTCTCATCCTCTTCCCGATCGTCATCGCGACGGTGGCGCCGTGGATCCTCACGGGGTCGCACCCGAACGCGCAGAACCTGTCGGCCTCGCTGCAGTTCCCCGACGGCGAGCACCTCCTCGGCACGGACAAGCTCGGCCGCGATGTCTGGGCCCGGATCGTCTACGGCGCGCAGCCCACG
>JANONZ010000204.1:0-3013 GCA_031421095.1 Thermomicrobiales bacterium | reverse complement strand
CACGACGTCGCGCGCCCGATACGACAGATGATCGGGTGTGATGTATGCGAGCACGCACGCGATGTCATCGCCGGCCGTCAGCATCGGGAGTTCCTCGTACCCGTCCGCTCGACGTTGGCCCATCCCGATGTTCGTCACGAGTGCGTTGCACAGGCACTTGCGACCGACCGTCTCCTCCACCCGGCCACCCTTGCGAACGTAGTCCTTGACCGGCTCGCTGGGGCAGCGGTAATCGAGCGTCCCGTCGGCCCTCACGTAGGCCCGGCGGAGGTAGCCAAGGTCGCACAGCCGCGGCCGCTCCTCGTACGCGCCCTGTTCGGAGAGCGTGCCCTCGAGTTCGGCCACTTTGAACGGGAAGCCGGTCGGCGAAGCCACGGGATCCGTGAACACGTCGCCATCGCCGAGCACGAGGTTCGCGAGGAATCGTCGTCGCAGCTCCGGATCCAGCCCGGATTCCTCGCAGAACGCGAACGCGGTCCCCACCTGGACCCCGTGCGCCCCGGCCGCCACGGCCTCGGCGAAGCGCTCGCGACTCGCGTACGCACCGGCCAGCCAGAACGGCACGCCGAGCGCTTTCATCTGCTCCAGGTCCACCACGTCGCGCTCGCCGTAGACCGGCTCGCCGAGCTCGTTCAGGTGGAGCGGTCCGCGCGGCGGGGCGTTGTGTCCGCCGGCGATCGGGCCCTCGACCACGAACCCGTCGATGCCACCCGGGGACTTGCGCAGGAGGGCTTTCGCCAGCGTGGCCGCCGAGACGATCGGCAGGAACTTCGGGCGCCGCAGGTCGGCCGTGCCCTCACCAAGGCCGATCGACCGGGGATCGAACGTCAACTCGAACTTCTGAACACCCGCGCCGAGGACGTCCAGAGTGATGGACACATCGAGATGTCGAGTGAGCCGATCGAGGACGCCTGGGATCTGCGCCGGGATCCCGGCTCCCATCAGGACGACATCGACGTCCGCGAGCATCGCCCCGTACAGGCTGGGCAACGTCGGGAGCTGGATCTTCTCCAGGTAGTTGATGCCGACGACCCCGTCGTGACCCTCCTTCGCCAGGAACACCTCCACGAAGTTGGCCAGGACCAGCAGGCCATCCCGCGCCGCCTTCAGCGGAGCCCGAAGCAGCGGGGCGAGCTTGTACCGTTGACCCTGCACGAACTCATCGGTCCCATCGCCCTGATCGTCGCGGGCGGACGGGGTCGTTCCCGTGTCCGACCCATCGACCCGGAAGTAGCGGTCCAGCACGGACCGGGCGATCTCCTGCGACGGGAATGCCGCGATCGCTCGTCGCGCGTGCCCACCCGGGTCGCCGTCCCACAGCTTGCGGACGAGGATCGAATCGAGGGCCGTTCCCGAGACGACCCCGAGCTGTCCGAGCGAGGCGACTTCGCGAGCCAGGGTCCAGCTGGAGACGCCAACCCCCATCCCGCCCTGGATCAGCCGTGGCAGCATCGGCGAATCCTCCGGTCCTGAAGCCCGACGGGCCACATCGGAGCGACTGTAGCATCGCCCCACCCGACCGCGCTATGATGCCCGGACTTGCAGACTGCATAGACTTTATGCGTCTGGATCGGCGGGAACTCGCCTGCCCACGTTCGAATCCGGAGGTCGGCCCCGTGGACGCCCAGGAGATCAAGACCGCCGTCGCCCATCAGGAGGCGGCCCGCGCCGTCGCCGACGCGCCGTTCGTCAACCGGTTCGATCCTGCGCTCGCACTCGGGGCCGATGGCCGCCCGGCGGTCAGCCGTCGCGCCCCCTTGTGGGAGGACGTGCCGGATGCCCAGTGGAACGACTGGCGCTGGCAGCTGAGCCATCGGGTCAACGACCTTGCCGAGATCGAGCAGATCCTGGAGCTGACCGACGACGAGCGCGAGGGCCTGTCCGCGCCGGATAAGTTCCGGGTCGATATCACCCCGTACTTCATCAGCCTGATCGATCCCAGGGATCCGAACGACCCGATCCGCCAGCAGGTGATCCCGACCGCCCAGGAGCACGAAGCGTTCACCGGGATGATGGAGGACTCGCTCGCCGAGGACCGCCACTCGCCGGTCCCGGGTCTCGTCCATCGCTATCCCGACCGTGTCCTCATGCTGGTCACGACCCAATGCGCGAGCTACTGCCGCTACTGCACGCGGTCGCGGATCGTGGGCGACCCGACCCAGAACTTCAATCGGCGCGACCACGAGGCGCAGCTTGAATACCTCCGCCGGACCCCGCAGGTCCGCGACGTCCTCATCTCCGGCGGCGACGGCCTGACCCTTGCGCCGAAGCTGTTCGAATCGATCTTGCGCGGACTGCGCGAGATCCCGCACATCGAGATCATCCGGATCGGCTCGCGCGTGCCCGTCTTCCTGCCCCAGCGGATCGACGATGAGCTGTGCGAGATGCTGGAGAAGTACCACCCGCTCTGGATCAACCTCCATTTCAACCACCCCAACGAGATCACGCCTGAAGTCAGCCGCGCGGTCGACAAGCTGACGAAGGCCGGCCTGCCGGTCGGAAACCAGAGCGTCCTGCTGGCCGGCGTCAACGACTGCGTCCACATCCAGCGCAGCCTCGTCCACAAGCTGGTCGCGAACCGGATCCGGCCGTACTACCTCTACCAGTGCGACCTGGTGGAGGGTTCGGGCCACTTCCGGACGCCTGTCGGCAAGGGCCTGGAGATCATGGAGGGCCTGCGTGGCCACACCTCGGGCTATGCGGTGCCGACGTACGTCATCGATGCGCCCGGTGGCGGCGGCAAGATCCCGGTCATGCCCAACTACCTGATCAGCTACTCGGATCACAAGGTCGTGCTCCGCAACTACGAGGGCTACATCACGGCCTACGAGGAGCCGGAGACGTACCGAAAGCACGACAGCGCCGCCTGCGCGTACTGCCAGCACGAGCGACCGGAGCCCGGCCAGTCCGGCATCCTGGGCTTGCTGGAAGGCGAGCGGATGTGGATCGAGCCGAAGGGCTTCGCCGAGGTCCACACGCGCGGCAACACGGAGGCGCACCGTCTCCAGGACCC
>JANONZ010000203.1:0-19007 GCA_031421095.1 Thermomicrobiales bacterium | reverse complement strand
CGCCGCCTTTTCTGCCATATGTGCACCGAGTGCGCCGCCTTTTCTGCCATATGTGCACCGAGTGCGCCGCCTTTTCTGCCATATGTGCACCGAGTGCGCCGCCTTTTCTGCCATATGTGCACCCGAGTGCGCCTTAGGTCGTCTTCGAGGGCCGATCGGCACCGGCCCGGCGCCACGTGAGCCAGAGTCACGCACGACCATGCATCACCTGCGGGTCCTGGGTGGGCGAATTGGCCCGCGGAATTGCCCTAAGGTGCACCATCTGCGCATTTGGCTGGTTTCCACGGTTTCGAGGTATGGCGCCGGGCGAGCGCGACGACCGCCGCGGTCGTGCGGCGTGTCATCCGCGGACTCAGTCCTCGTCGGGCCGGAAGATGTGTGGCGCGACGCAGGCGTTGCAGATCGGCGTGGCGGCCTCCAGATCGCCCAGGGGGACCGGCAGTTTGCGATCGGGGTACAGGCACTCGACGTCGTAGACCCGCTCGGCGCCCAGCTCGAGATTGATCAGGCGACGGAACGTGCAGCGCTTGATCCTGTGCGGCGCCAGGTGGAAGGCGTCGGGCTGCTGCGGGATCACGGGTAGCTGGAGCGCCATGACTGGGCCTTGTGCCTCGGCTGGAGGTCGGCGGGAGGGTCCACTCGACTCTGGCGCCGGACACTAGCACCGCCCGATGGCCCACGGCAACTCGCGAAAGGTACTAGACTCCGCGCCGTTCCACCCAGAGGGATTGACGGAGGGCATGTGCAGCTCGATCCCGCCGCCGGCCCGCCGCCGCCCTTGCCGGAGGGCGCCGACCCCGTCGACCTCGGCACGACCGGTGCGATGGGCTCTGACGCGAGCGATGCCATCGTTCCGTTCCGTCCCGCCGTCGCCGGTCCGCGCAGTCCCCGGGTATGCCCGTTCCTGCGGGCCACCGACGAGGACGACGCCTTGCTGGCACCGGTCGCGGCGCCCGATCCGGCCAATCGCTGCGCGGCGCTCCGGGAGGCCGTCCCCCAGTCGCTTCGCCAACAGGAGCTGGTCTGCCTCACCAGCGGACACGTCAACTGTCCACGCTACCTGCGGGGATCGATGGGTGCTGTCGAGCCGCGAACCGTGGAGCGAGGCGAGCGGACCGTGACTCCGGCGACGGTCGGGGCGCTCGTCGCCTTCGCCGCGGCGTTCGTGCTCTCGGTCGCGTTCGTCGTCGCCAACGGAGGTCTGGTTCTGACCGCGGCCGCGACCCGGTCACCCGGGGCAGGGAACAGCGCGGCCGGCGACAGCCCCGCACCGACGGCTTCGGTCACGATCGGGCCCACGGCGCCAGGGTCGGCCGCTCCGCCCGTCGCCCGGACGCCGACCCCGGTGGGCGCTGCCAGTCCGGCCCCACTCGCTACGTCGAGCTCCACTCCTCCCGCTGGAACGACGGCGTCGCCTTCGCCAGGCTCCTCCCGGTATGCCCTCCTGAAGGCCTGCCCTGACGCGCCCGATTGCTGGATCTACGTCGTCCGGTCCGGCGACAACCTGTCCAGCATCGCGAACTACTTCGGGGTTCGGCTCCAGGCCGTCCAGACGCTCAACCCGTGGGTCTCGTCGATCCAGCTGCGGGCCGGCCAGCAGCTGCGCCTGCCGCCACCGACGCGCTAAGTCGACGGGCTTCGGCCCCGGGTTCCGGATCCGCCCACGGCCTGAGGAGGCCCGCCTCCTCCGCTTCCGGCGGACGTACGCCACGCGTCCAGGCCCGCGTTGCCGCGCGACTGGCCCGTCCAGGCCAGCGTCGCCGCACGCGCGGCCCCTGACCCGCCCACGAGCAGCCCTCCTCGGACCTGCGTTTTGCGTGTTGACGTGGGCTCAACACCCGCTAGAATGCAGCGAAGTGGCACAAAGTGGTGAGAAGTGGGGATACAGAGGACCTCGCTTGCCAGGCCCACGCCAAGCAGGGGTAGACGCGACAGGTGTTCACCGGCGAGTACCGGCACACGGTGGACGACAAGGGGCGCATCGCCGTCCCTGTGAAGTTCCGCGCCCAGCTCGACCCTGGCTCGATGATCTCGGGCTGGCTGGACGACTGCCTGGCGATCCATCCAAAGCACGGCTGGGACGAGTTGTCGGCCAAGGTCGCTGCGCTGCCCATCACGGACCAGAAGTCGCGCCGGTTCCAGCGGTTCGTCTTCTCACATGCCATCGAAGTCGAGATGGACAAGCAGGGCCGGATCCTGCTGCCCGCTTACCTGCGTGAGTCGATCGGCCTCGTTGGTGACGCCGTGGTCGTCGGGTCGCGCGACCACGCGGAGATCTGGGCACCCGATCGCTGGGATGCATACCGCCAGGCACTCGATGACCCACAGGAGCTGGCCGAAGCCTTTGAGGGCCTCGGGATCTAGCTCCAGACCATATGCGCTTCCAGGATTCGCTCGGGATCCGATTCGTTCGGGATGGAGGAGAGATGTACGAAGGGCACTTGCCGGTGCTGGAGGAGGAGGTCCTTGAGATGCTCGCCCCTGCCCCCGGCGGCCTTCACATCGACGCCACCCTGGGCGGCGGTGGGCACACCGAGCGGATCCTGGAGGCCACCACACCTGATGGCCGCCTCCTCGGCCTCGACGCCGACGGGGCGGCCGTCGCCAGGGCCGAGGCGCGCCTGCGGCCTCGTTTCGGCGATCGCCTGGTCCTGCGTCAGGCCAATTTTCGCGAGATCGGCAAGGTCGCTCCGGCGGCCGGCTTTGGCTTGGTCGACGGCTGCCTGTTCGACCTCGGTCTCTCCAGCTTCCAGCTGGCCGATCGGGAGCGCGGCTTCGGATTCCGGGCGGGCGGACCCCTGGATATGCGCTTCGATCCGAGCCACGGAGTCCCGGCATCGGAGCTGCTGGCGACGCTCCCGCAGGCTGAACTGACCGCATTGTTTCGCCGCTACGGCGAGGAGCCGAAGGCGCCGCGGATCGCACGAGCCATCGTCGAGGCCCGCAAGTCGGTCCCGATCGCGACGGCCGAGGAGCTGGCCGCGCTGGTGGAGCGCGTCGCGCCGCCCAACCCGAGGCTGCGTCGCCGGACCCATCCGGCGACCCGGGTCTTCCAGGCACTCCGCATCGCGGTCAACGAGGAGCTTGAAGCCCTGGAGGCGGGATTGTTCGCGGCGCTGGAGCTGCTCCGGCCGGGCGGGCGACTGGTCGTCCTCAGCTACCACTCCCTTGAGGATCGGATCGTCAAGCGTTTCATCCAGGCAGAGCGGCGCGGTTGTGTCTGTCCGCCGGAAGTGCCGGTCTGCGTCTGTGGTCGGAGCCCTCGGTTGCGTCTCCTGACGCGGCCATCGATCACCCCGACGGACGCCGAAGTCGCCGCCAACCCCCGTGCTCGGAGCGCCCGACTGCGGGCCGCTGAGCGTCTTGTCGCGTAGTCCCGGATCGAAGACAGGAGGACCCCCATGAGCAAGCGCCACCAGTCCAGCCGACGCAAGACCTACGGACGCCGCCAGCACGAGGTGCGTGAGCGCCACGACCGCGGCCATCAGGCCGAGGGCTTCGAATTCGAACTGGGCGCGTGGGGTTCAGCCACGCAGGGCGACCCACTTGGGTTCATGGACCCGCGGACGCCGAGCATCCGCTTCGGGCTTGCCGACTGACCCATGGCTGTCTATCAGGGAGCCCGGCCGCGCACCCTCGCCCTGCCGCGAGGACCCCGGATCGCCGAGGGACCGATCCTCGGCCGACGCCGCGTGCGCGCCGCCCTGCGCGCTGGCCGGCGGACCAACCGGCTGGGTCTTGTCCTCGGCGCGATCGTCGTCGCCTTCCTCCTGGCGTTCTTTTCCCTGGCCCAGCAGGTCAGTGTGTCGGCGACGGGGCTGGATCTCGGCCGGCTCCAACTGGAGCGCCAGCGCCTCGACGACTGGGAGGCCGAACTTCGGTCCGATCTCAACCGGCTTGGCCGCGAGCCGGCCGTCCGCAAGATGGCCCTCGATGGCGGCCTCGGTCAGTTGGCCGAGCCGATCATCCTGCCGGCGCGCTAGACGGTCGATCGCCGGATGCTGGGACGTACTGACTCGCGGGGCCGCCTCCTCTTTCTGCTGATCGTGTTCATCTTCGGCGCGCTGGCGCTGGTGGCGCGGCTGGCCTACTGGCAGGTCGTGGAACGAGAGCGGTTGACCAGCGAGGCGGTGGCGCAGACGACGGTCACGGTGGAGACGCCGAGCAAGCGCGGGGACATCTACGACCGGACCGGGACGGTCGTGCTGGCCACGACGGTCCCGCGCGAGCGCCTGGCCGCCTCGCCCGCCCAGCTCACCCCCGAGAAACGGCGGGCGACCGTCACCGAAGTGGCGCGCATCCTGGGGCTCGACGAGGCGGCGACGCTCATCCTTCGTGACAAGCTCGCCAGCGGCGCGAAGTACGTCATCCTGGCGCGCGACCTGGATCGCACCATGGCTGACCGGGTCCGGGCCGCCGTTAACGCGAAGCGGGCATTCGAACTCAGCCTGGAGCCCGAGCCCGAGCGGATCTACCCACAGGCGGGCGGCGCTCCGGGCTCCACCCTCGCGGCGCACCTGATCGGCTTCGTCAATCGTGACGGACGGGGACAGTACGGTGTCGAACAGTCGTATCAGGACCAGCTGGGCGGGGTGCCCCGGATCGTGCGCGCCGGCCGCGATGCCAGCGGCCGGGCACGGTCCGTCGGGGCCGAGGTCACCCAGGCCGGGCTATCTGGCTCCGACGTGCGTCTGACGATCGATGCCGGGCTCCAGCTGCGACTGGAGCAGGAGCTCCTGGCGGCGGGCATCGCCGATCGGGCCAAGCGTGTGTCGGCCGTCGTGATGGACCCATACACAGGTGAGGTCTACGCGATGGCGACCTATCCGTCGTACGACGCGAATGACTACAGGACGATCGCCGAGACCGACCCGTCGCGCTTCGTCGATCCGGTCGTGTCCAGCGTCTATGAGCCCGGGTCGGTCTTCAAGATGATGACTGCGGCCGCGGGCCTGGAGGCCGGTACGGTCACCCCGCTGACCCGCATCGATGACGTCGGGACGCTGCGCCTGGACGGCGGCCGGACGAAGATCAACAACGCCGACCGGAAGGGGATGGACTGGATGACCTTCCAGGACGGGATCGCCTATTCCCGCAACGTCGTGGCCGCGAAGGTCGCCCTGGGCCTGGGCAAGACGACCCGCCAGTCGTCAGCCATCCTGTACGACATGTGGCTGCGCCTGGGTTACGGCCAGAAGACCGGCATCGACGTGGCCGGGGAGGTCCGCGGCATCGTACGCGACCCGGGCCTGACGCCATGGCGGCAGATCGACCTCGCCAACGGTGCCTTCGGACAGGGCGTGGCCGTCACCCCGATCCAGCTTGCCACGGCCTACGCCGCACTCATGAACGGGGGCACGCTGGTCCAGCCCCATGTCGTCAAGGCGGTCGGCGAGCGTGAGATGGCCGCATCGCCGCGCCCCCCGGTGATCAAGAGCTCGATCTCGAAGACGATGGTCAAGCTGATGCAGCGCGTGATCACCGAGGTGCCCTTCTATCGCGATCGCACCCTCGTGCCCGGCTTCGATGTCGGCGGCAAGACGGGCACCGCGCAGATCTGGGATCCGAAGGCGAATCGAGGTCGGGGCGCCTGGAAGGTCAACCAGTTCAACTACTCGTTTGTGGGTTTCATCGCGCGTGAGTTCGGCGTCCCGGATCTCGTGGTCGCCGTCCAGATCGAGGAGGCGAAGCCGACCGTCGTCAAGATCGGCCGGATCGAGCTGCCAGTCATGTCGTTCGAGCTCTTCCGTCGCATCGCCACCGATGCCATCACGACTCCCGACCTGCTCGCCGATCGGCCGAAGTCACCGGCCCTGATCGCGGACCGGTGACTTCGCCCTGTGACAGACTGGACCTCGTGACCGACGCCGATCCGTCGACCTCGACCGTGGAGCAGCCTGCGGCGATCGCGTTCAGCGCCGAGGACCTGGTCCGCCTGACCGGCGGCCGACTGCTCGCCCGGTCCGACCGACCCATCCGCGGTGCTGCGGTCGATTCCCGTCTGGTCCAGCCGGGTGAGCTGTTCGTGGCGCTGCCCGGCGAACACGTGGACGGCCACGCCTTCATCTCGGACGCCATCGTCCGCGGGGCAGCGGCGGTCATCGTCACCCGACCGATGCCCGACCCGACGGCGCTTGGCGACGTAACGGTCGTCCGGGTCGCCGATCCGCTCGCCGCGCTGGGCGCCCTGGCTGCCGGCTGGCGGCGATACTTCACGCCACTCATGGTCGGCGTTACCGGCAGCATCGCCAAGACCTCGACGAAAGAAGCGATCGCGGCGGTCCTCGCCAGCCGGTTCACGACCCTGCGGAGCGAGGGCAACCAGAACAACGAGATCGGCCTGCCACTGACGGTCCTGCGGATGCGTTCGCAGCATGAGGCGGCGGTCCTCGAGATGGGGATGTACGTGCGTGGCGATATCGCGGAGCTGGCCCGAATCGCGCGGCCTCGCGTCGGGGTCGTGACCGCCGTCCAGCCCGTCCACCTCCTGCGCATCGGCTCGCTCAGGGCGATCGAGTCGGCCAAGGGCGAGCTGCTCGAGGCGCTGCCGCCTGAAGGGGTGGCCGTCCTCAACGCTGACGACCCGATCGTGCGCCGGATGGGCTCGCGCTCCGTCGCGCGGAGCGTGACCTACGGCTTTGCCGACGACGCCGATGTCGGTGCCGAAGCCGTGGCATCGGCCGGCCTGGAGGGGATGCGCTTCACGCTTCGCACTGAGGGCATCCGCCGCCCGCTGACCATCCCGACGCTCGGGCGGCTGTCCGTTCACAACGCGCTGGCGGGCGCAGCCGTCGGCCGTGTGGCCGGCCTGTCGTTCGACGAGATCGAGGCCGGCCTGTCGGCCGGCTGGTCCGCGCCGCATCGAGTCCAGATCGTGCGCCTGGGCGCCATCACGGTCATCGACGACAGCTACAACGCCTCGCCACGTTCCGTCGTCGCGGCCCTCGACCTGCTGGCCGGACTGCCCGGACGGCGTGGCGCCGTCCTCGGCGAGATGCTTGAACTGGGGGATGCCAGTGACGCCGGTCATCGGCTGGTCGGGGAGGCGGCCGCCCGTACCGTCGAGTGGCTGGTCGTGGTCGGTCGTGGCGCGGATGGCATCGCGGTGGGCGCCGTGGAGGCGGGGATGGACCGCGCACGGGTCGTCCAGGTCCCCGACAGTGAGACGGCTCTCGAAGCGCTCGGACCGCGCCTCCGCGACGGCGACGTCGTCCTGGTCAAGGCCTCCCGGGGGATCGGGCTGGATCGCCTGGTCGATAGTCTGCGCAGCGACCTGCAGCGCGGGACCCGGCGATGACCGTCGAGCTGATCCAGGGCCTCCTGCTGGCATTCGCGCTCGTCGTCATCCTCATGTCGCCCTACATCCGGCTGTTGCAGGCGACCGGCTTCGGCAAGCGCATCCGCCGGGACGGTCCGGAGAGCCACTTCGTCAAGGAGGGGACGCCCACGATGGGCGGCCTGCTGATCGTGGGCGTCGTGCTGGGGATCTACTTCGCTCTCCGCCCGGCCGACCCATCGACCTTCGCGCCCCTGGCCGCGCTCGCCGGCGTGGGTCTGCTCGGCGCTTTCGACGACTACCTGAACGTCAGGACCGGCGAGGGGATCAGCGCGCGCCAGAAGCTCGCCTGGCTGACCGTGGTGGCCTTCGTGGCCGCCTGGCAGATCCAGCAGACCTACGCCATCACGGCCATCGCCGTCCCCTTTGTCGGAGCGGTCCAGATCGATCCGCGCGTGTACGTGGCCTTCGCCGCGTTCGCGATCATCGCCGCCGCCAACGGCGTGAACATCACCGACGGCCTCGACGGCCTGTCCGGTGGGACGGTCGCCATCGCCTTCGTGGCCTACATGCTGATCGCCCTCCTCAACGTGCCCGCGCAGCCGAACCTGGCGCTCCTGTGCGCCCTGATCATCGGAGCGCTGCTGGGCTTTCTCTGGTTCAATGTCCACCCGGCCCAGATCTTCATCGGCGATTCGGGCGCCCTGTCGCTGGGTGCCACGCTGGCCGTCACGGCACTCATCACCGGCCAGATCCTGGTCCTTCCGTTGATCGGCATCATCTTCGTCGTCGAGACCGGCTCGGTCATCCTGCAGTTTGGCTACTACAGGCTGACCGGCGGCCGGCGGCTCTTCCGGATGAGTCCCATCCACCATCATTTCGAGCTTGGTGGCTGGGACGAGGAGAAGATCACGATCCGCTTCTGGATCGTCGGTATCCTGGCGGCCCTCCTCGGCGTGACGCTCTTCCTGGCCTCGATCAACCGGTTGCGGTGACGACGATGACCACGGCCGGCCCGCTGGATCTCGACGGTTTGCGACTCGACGATATCCGAGCCGGCATCCTCAACGACCGACCGGTCACCGTGCTGGGACTCGCCCGCAGTGGCGTGGCCCTCACGCGATTCCTGGCCGACGCTGGCGCGACCGTGACGATCTACGACAGCCGTCCGGCGGGTGGACTGGCCGACGCGATCGCCGCGCTCGGCGGGCGTGCCGTGACACTCTCGCTGGGTCCCGAGGTGGATCCCGCCGCCACCTGGGCCGGAGCGGATCTCGTCGCGACCTCGCCATCGATCACGCCGGACTTCCCCACGACCGAGCCGCGCCTGCGGGCGGCGCTCCGAGCCCTGGTCGACGCACGGACCGCCGGCGATCCGACAGCGCCGGCCCTCGTGTCGGAGGCGGACCTCTTTCTGCGGCTGTGCCCGGCGCCGACCATCGGGGTGACCGGCACGAAGGGCAAGACCACGACGTCCTCGTTGACCGCGGCATTGCTGGCGGCGGCGCCCGGTCACCCGGTCGTCCTGGGCGGGAACATCGGCGTCCCGATGGTGGAGCGTCTCCTGGAGCTCACGCCGGAACATCGAGTCGTCGACGAGCTGTCGGAGCTCCAGCTGCCGACCCTGTCGCGCGGCACGACCGTGGCGGTCTACACGAACGTCACCGCCGACCACCTCGATCGGCATGGGTCGGTGGAGGACTACCGGCGGGTCAAGCGCCGGCTGGCCGAGCTGGTCGACCCCGATGGCGCCCTCGTCCTCAACGCGGAGGACCCCGTCGTCGCGAGCTACGCGGGCCTGGGCCGGGCGCACGCCATCCTGTATCGCCGGGAACGACCGATGGCCGGTGGTCTGGGCGTCGTCGATGGCTGGATCGTCGCGGCAGGGGTGGAACGTCTGCGGCTGGCCGGCGGCGGGGCCGCAGCGACGGGTCCAGGCGGTCGGATCATGCCGACCGGCGAGCTCGTCATCCCGGGTGCCCACAACATCTCCAACGCGCTCGCGGCGATCGGTGTCGCCCTCGCCTTCGGGGTCGCGCCCGACGCCATCCGGGAGGCCGCGGCGGCGTTCAACGGCGTCGAGCATCGTCTTGAGCCGGTCGCCCTCATCGACAACGTCCGCTTCATCAACGACTCGCAGGGCACGCAGCCGGACGCGGTGGTGGCCGCGTTGCGCGCGTTCGATGCCCCGCTCGTGCTCATCGCCGGTGGTCGCGACAAGGGGATCGACCTTGCGGCCCTTGCCCCGGTGGTGGCAGATCGGGCCGTCGCCGCCGTCCTCATCGGCGAGAGTGGGCCGGCCCTCGAGGCGAGCTTCCGTTCAGCGGGCCTCGCCCACACAGAACGGGCGGCTGACCTCGATGAGGCGGTCCGACGGGCCGATGCGATCGCCCGCGACGTGCTCGCGGCCCTTGGCCCGGGTCGCGGGCCGGCGACGGTGTTGCTCAGTCCGGCCGCCGCCAGCTTCGACATGTTCGTTGACTACGCGGCCCGCGGACGGGCGTTCAAGACAGCCGTGGCGGCCCTCGCCGCCGCTCGGACCGGAGGACGCGACCGATGAACCTGGCGCCACCGATCCCACGCCTGGAGCGGGCCCGGCGCGATCGCGCCGCGACACCCGGCGAGCCACGTGAGACGAACCGGACACCGGTCAAGAGCCGGGCTGGTGCGGTCCGGCGGGAGCGGCATCAGGCTGACTTCGTGATCCTCGTCGTGGTCGTTGCCTTGGCCGCGATCGGCATCCTGATGGTCTACTCGTCGTCGGCCATGAAGGGCTATCTGTCGCAGGATGCCGACACGTTTGCCACCGTCGGGCCGCAGATCCAGTGGGCGATACTGGGGCTCATCGCGATGGTGCTCATGATGCGCGTCGACTATCGATATCTGCGCCTGGTTTCGCTGCCGCTCTACCTCATCGCGATCGTCCTGCTGGTGCTCGTGTTCGTGCCCCAGTTCAACATCGTGGTCGGCGGGTCGGCGCGCTGGCTCAGGCTCGGCCCGCTGCCGGTCATCCACCCGGCGGAGATCGCCAAACTGGCCCTCGTCATCTACCTCGCGCACTGGTTCGCCAAGCGCGGGGGCCGGGTCCACGGCTTCTGGGCGGGCACGGTCCCGTTCCTGGTCATCATCGCGCCGGTCATCGCACTGGTCTTCAAGGAGCCAGACCTTGGCACGACCAGCGTCATCGCCGTGACCGCGTTCACCATGTTCTTCGTCGCCGGGGCCAACCTCATCCACCTTGGAGTCATGATCACGGGCACGCTGATGGCCATGCTCACCGTGGGCCTGCGCGGTTACCAGATCGAGCGGATCCGGGTCTGGCAGGACCCCTGGCTGGACCGACTGGGTGAAGGCTTCCACACGATCCAGGGCCTGCTGGCGCTGGGCGTCGGCGGCCTGTTCGGGACCGGCCTCGGCGCGAGCAAGGTCTTCGTCCCGAACGCATTCAACGACTTCATCTTCGCGGAGATCGGCCAGGAGTTGGGTATGATCGGCGCGGTCGTCGTCATCGCGCTCTTCCTCATCCTGGCCTACTCTGGTGTGCGCGTCGCGCTCGCCGCCCCCGACACATTCGGGGGTCTGATGGCCGCTGGCATCACCGCCTGGCTGTGCCTCCAGGCGTTCATCAACATCGGGGTGGTGGTCGCCCTGTTACCCATCACCGGGATCACCCTGCCGTTCATCAGTGCGGGCGGGTCATCGCTCATCATCAGCTTCGCGGCCGTCGGGATCCTTCTCTCGATCTCACGCGAAACCGTGGAAAAGGGGACGTGGAACGACGATGTGACTGCTGATCGCGGCCGGCGGGACGGGCGGACACATCTACCCGGCTCTCGCCGTCGCTCGATCGCTCCGCGCGCAACCTGACGCGCCGGACCTGCGCTGGCTGGGCGGTCATCGGGGCCTTGAGGCGACCCTCGTCCCGGCGGCCGGGATCCCGCTGCGCCGGCTGGCTGCTCGCTCGCTCAGGACCACCGAGGCGGACATCCATGCCGTGCTCGACCCGCTCAGGCTGGCGGTTTCTGTCCCGCAGGCTGCAGCGGTCCTCGTTCGCGAGCGGCCCGCGGCCATCTTCACGACCGGCGGCTACGTCGCGGTTCCGGTCGTCCTGGCCGCCGCGCCGTTGGGCATCCCCGTCGTCATGTGGGACGGCAACGTCATCCCCGGGCGCGCCGTGCGTGCCACCGCGCGGTTCGCGGACGTTTTGGCCGTCTGCTTCGAGGCGACCTGCCAGAGTCTGGCGAGCGCGGCCCCCGGCCGGCCGTGCTTCGTGACCGGGACGCCGATCCGCGACGTGGCGGCCACGGATCGTGAGGCGGCCAGGGTGCGCCTGGGCATCGCCCCGGGCGAGCGGGTCCTGCTCGTCTTTGGTGGGTCGCAGGCAGTCCGCCGTTTCAACGCCGCTGTCAGCGCCGCCTTGCCGGGCCTCGTGGAGCGGGTGACCGTCATCCATGTCACCGGCGACAACGGTTATGCCCAGGCGCTCGCCGATCGTGCGGCGCTCCCGGTGGTCCGTCAGGGACGCTACCGGCCACACCCGTTCCTGCGCGAGGAGATGCTGTCGTCCCTGGCTGCCGCGGACCTTGTCGTGGGTCGGGCTGGCTCGTCCACCCTGGCTGAAGTGGCCGCCCTGGGCCTGCCGATGGTCGTCGTTCCCTACCCGCACGCGGCCGGCCACCAGCGGGCCAACGCTGCCGCCCTGGTGGAGGCCGGCGCGGCGCGCCTGGTGGAGGACGAGGCGTTCGATGCCGACGCGCTTCTTGAGGCCGCCCGCCTGCTCGACGATCCCGCGGCCCACGTCGCGATGTCGGCGGCCGCGCGGGCACTGGGCCGGCCCGGTGCCGCGGACGCCGTTGCGGCGCTCGTCATGGCCACGGCCCTGCGCGACCAGCTGCCGACCGCGCCCGAGGTCGAACGCATCGCTCGTGGCGGGACGGCATGACCGCGGCCTTCGATGCGATCGCGACGGGTACGGAGATCCAGCGCCGGATCGGGGTCAAGACGTCGCGGGATGAGCCACTGGCCAGGTTCACGACCATGCGGGTCGGGGGTCCGGCAGATCTCTTCGCGACGGTCCACAACGCCCATGAGCTGCGTGGCCTGGTCCGATTCGCGCGGACGCGTGGGCTGCCGCATCTCATCCTCGGTCGTGGCAGCGACGTCGTCATCGCCGATGCCGGGGTGCGCGGCCTCGTCATCCAGGTCCGGGCGGAGGGATCGCGCGTCAAGGACGAGCGGTACACGGCGGAGGCTGGGGTGCAGATGGCTCGGGCGGCGACGGAGACCCAGCGCGCCGGCCTGACCGGGCTCGAATTCGGCCTGGCCATCCCCGGCACCGTGGGCGGCGCAGTCTGGGCCAATGCCGGGGCGCACGAGTCTGATGTCGCCGGCGTGCTCGAGTCCGTCCGCGTCCTGGACGCGCTGGGGAACGAGGCGATCGTGCCGGTCGCCGACCTTGGTTTCGGGTATCGCGACAGCCGGTTCAAGCACGGCGACCCGGTCGCGGACGCCCCGCGCGACCTCATCGTCGAGGCGACTTTCCGGCTGGCCCCGGCCGATCCGGACACGATCAAGGATCGGCTGGACGAGATCCGTCATTGGCGCCAGGCCCACCAGCCGCTGGGTCTGCCGTCGGCCGGCAGCGTCTTCCGCAACCCGCCCGGTGACTCCGCCGGGCGGCTCATCGACGCGGCCGGCCTGAAGGGGACACGGATCGGCGGCGCGGCCGTGTCGGAGAAGCACGCGAACTTCATCGTCAACGACCAGAAGGGGACTGCCGCCGACGTCCGCCGACTGGCCGAGCAGGTGCGGACGGCGGTCCTCGCGCGACACGGCGTCGTCCTCGAGTTCGAGATCGAATTCGTCGGTGACTGGTCGGCCTGGCAGACCGACGGATGATCGCCCCGCTGCCGCCAGTCGTCGTCCTCTTGGGCGGTCCATCCGCAGAACACGACGTGTCGATCGTCTCCGGGACCGCGATCGCGGACGGACTCCGGTCCATGGACTATCCGGTCCAGCAGGTCCTGATCGATCTTGACGGCGCGTGGTGGTGGCTGCCCGCCGACCACCGACGCGATGGGCGTCCGCCGGCGGCCTACGACGATCCCATCGCTCTCGGCGCAGCCGGCCCATTCGCGGTCGGCGTGGCGATCGACCGGCTGGCGGCCGCCCGGCCTGTTCCGGTGGTCGCCATCGCCCTGCATGGCCCGTTCGGGGAAGACGGCACGGTCCAGGCTCTGCTGGAGGCGGCTGATCTCGCCTACACGGGGTCGGGGGTGGCCGCGTCGGCCATCGGGATGGACAAGACGTTGTTCAAACGGCTGAGCCGCGGCATCGGCCTGCCGGTCGTCGACTGGCGTGAAGTCCGGGCGGAGACCTGGGCGCGCGACCCGGACGCGGTCCGACGCGAGCTGGCGGCCTTCGCGGGTGGCGCGTCGGATCCGCGCCTGATGGTCAAACCAGCCCGGCTCGGGAGTTCCGTGGGGATGACCCTGGTCCACGATCCATCGGAGCTGGACGCCGCCCTGGAGTTGGCCTTGCGGCACGATCGGCTCGTGCTGGCCGAGACCTATCTGGCGGGAGCCCGCGATCTGGAAGTGGCGGTCATCGGCAACGACCCGGCCGACCTCGAGCTGTACGGCCCAGGCGAGATCATCTCCGGCCACGAGTTTTACGACTACGCCGCCAAGTACACCCCCGGGCTGTCCGAGACAACGACCCGGGCCGAGGTCTCGGACCGCCAGCGCGCGACGCTATACAAGATCGCCCGAGACGCGTATCGGGCGATCGGCGCTGAAGGATTCGCTCGGCTGGACTTCCTCGTCACCCCGGACGGATCGATCTACCTGTCGGAGATCAACACGATCCCGGGCTTCACTCCGATCAGCCTCTTCCCGACACTCCCGGCGGAAGGCGGGTATGCCTTCGCCGGCGTGTGCGTGCGGATCGTGGAACTTGCGCTGGAGCGTCATGCCGCTCGCGCCGGCCGGCACCTGACAGCCGGGGACCTGCCCAGATGAGCGGTCGTCCCGGCGCCCGTCGGGGGCGCCCGCCGATGCCGACCCGGCGGACCCGCTCTGTCCGGCGGGCCACCGCGGGCCTGACGGCCGTCCGTGCCGGGGCGGCCCTGGCCATGCTCGCCTCGGCGGCCGCGATCTACGGGGTCTCCGCCTCGTCCGCGTTCGACTACACGCGGCTCGTGGTCGCCGGCACGCACTACACGGAGCAGACGGCCGTGGAGGCGGCGATCTCGGACGTTCGGGGCCAGAACCTGTTCGGTCTTGCGACGCGCCCGCTCCAGGCATCGCTGGAGAGGCTCCTGACCGTCGCCGGTGCCCGCGTCGATGTCCGACTGCCGGACACGCTGGCGGTCACGCTGAACGAGCGTGTTCCGGTCCTGACCTGGCAGGTCGGTGCCCGGCGCTACCTCGCCGATGCCGGCGGGACCCTGTTCGCCAGGCTGTCCGACACGGCGCTCGCCGATGCCGCCGGACTGCCGGTCGTGGACGATGTACGGGCTGCGTCGGCCGGACTGTCGGTCGGGTTGCGCATCGACCCGGTCGACCTCGACGCCGCCACTCGGCTCGCCTCTCTGGTCCCGTCGGACGTCGGAAGCGGGGCCGACTCCCTGATCGTCCAGGTCAGCGACGAGAGCGGCTTCGTCCTGCGCGCGAAGCCCCGGGGATGGCTGGCGATCTTTGGCTTCTACACGCCCAGCCTGCGCACGACCGAGATCATCCCGGGCCAGGTTCGTCTATTGCGCAGTCTGCTCGTCGGTCGCGAGCCACTCATCGAAAAGATCATCCTGGCCTCGGAAACCGATGGGACGTACGTCCCGCGCCCGACACCGACCCCCGGCGCCAGCCCCAAGCCGAGCAAGGTGCCATGAGGTGGCGTCTCCGGGCGCGGTCGAGTAGCCTTGCCAAAACCACTGGAGTGAGGATGATCACCACGTGCTGCTACCCCTGCTCGGACTCCTGGTGGGCGTCCTTGCGGGCCTCGTCCTCAACGTCAACGTCAGTTTCGAGTTCACTCGGTACTCGGCGGTGGCGATCCTGGCCGCGCTCGATTCGGTCCTGGGGGCCGTCCGGGCGGAGCTCGACGGGGTGTACGACGACCGGATCTTCATCAGCGGGTTCCTGGTCAACGCGATCGTCGCCGTCTTCTTGACGTTCATCGGTGATCGACTCGGCCTGGACCTCTACCTGGTAGCCCTCATCACCTTCGGCCTGCGCATCTTCGACAACGTGGCCCTCATCCGGCGCCACTTCCTGTAGGCCACTTAAGACGGAACGGAGTCAGACGACAGGGTGGAACGAGAAGCGGTCCTCGTCGGCATCGACGTCGGCACAAGCAAGGTCTGCGCCCTCATCGGCGAGGTGGGCCGAGATGGCCGGCTGACGATCATGGGCCACGGCACCGTGCCGGCGTCCGGGCTCAAGAAGGGCGTTGTCATCAATATCGATCAGACGGTGCGGTCCATCGCCGACGCCGTCGAACGTGCCGAGCGGTTATCCGGCTGGAAGATCGACCGCGCCTTCGTGGGCGTCGGCGGCCAGCACGTGGAGAGCCTGAACTCGCGCGGCCAGGTGGCGGTGACCGCGCATCATCGCGAGGTCACCCGCGAGGACATCAACCGGGCGATCGAGGTGGCCCGGGCGGTCTCGATCCCGTCCAACCGGGATGTTCTCCATGTCGAGCGGCGCGGCTTCACGGTGGATGGCCAGGAAGGCGTGAAGGACCCCTTGGGGATGAGCGCCCTGCGGCTCGAGGTGGAGACCCATATCGTCACGGCGTCGGCCACCGCGGTCCAGAACCTGTCGAAGTGCGTCGCCGCGGCCGGAGTCAAGATCGACGAGCTCGTCGTCGACTCGCTTGCGTCGGCGGAGGCGGTCCTGACCGAGACTGAGAAGGAACTCGGCGTCGCGGTCGCAGATATCGGCGCCGGCACGATCGATCTGGCGCTCTTCCAGGACGGTTCACCGTTCCACACCCGCGTCTTGCCGGTCGGTGGGGCGAACGTCACGAACGACGTCGCCATCGGGCTCAAGACGAGCATCCAGGTGGCCGAGGAGTTGAAGGTCCGCCATGGGACGTGCGACCTCCGCTCCATCGGCGAGGACGAGGAGATCAACGTCTCTGTCCTGGGCGAGGATGCCGGCCGGACGGTCAGCCGCCTCGAGGTCTGCCAGATCATCGAGGCCCGGATGCGCGAGACGTTCGAGCTCCTCGGTAACGAGATCCGGGCGGCCGGGGTCGGGATGCTCCCGGCCGGGATCATCCTGACCGGTGGTGCCTCGCAACTGGCCGGGCTGGCCGAGCTTGGGCGCGAGGTCCTCCAGATGCCGGTCCGGGTCGCCGCGCCGGCGGGCATCGGCGGCCTCGTCGACACGCTGCTCAACCCGAGCTACAGCACAGCCGTCGGACTCCTTCAGTGGGGCGCCGCGAGCCTGGGCTCCGGCGAGCCGGCCCGCTACGAGTCGGCGCCGGCGATGGGCGGCCTGGGTCGGCTCCGCGACGCTCTGCGCAACATCTTCCCGTAGCCGCATGAGGGGTGCCGTCGCGCACCGCCAAGTCCCAGGCCCGAGCGCCTCGTCGTGGACCAGCTGATGTCGCCGGACGAGCCGGCGCGCTATACTCCGACCGATCCACGGACCCCATGAGCACCGGGAGCGTCAGGTATGGGTCCGGCCGTCAGACCATAGATGCGGCCCGTCGCGGGCCCCGGAGGAGAGGCCGATGCCGCTGCGTTCCGATTCCGAGAACTTCGCGCTCATCAGGGTCATCGGCGTCGGTGGCGGCGGGAGCAACGCCGTCAACCGGATGATCCGGGCGGAGATGATGGGCGTCGAGTTCATCGCCTGTAACACGGACGCGCAGGCACTCCTGCAGGCAGACGCCCCGCACAAGATCCGGATCGGCGACAAGATCACCCGCGGTCTTGGCGCGGGTGGCGACGCTTCGATCGGCCAGCGCTCGGCGGAGGACGATTCGGAGAAGATCGCCCAGGCACTGGCTGACTCCGACATGGTCTTCATCACCGCGGGACTGGGCGGCGGGACCGGCTCCGGTGCGGCCCCGGTCGTGGCCCAGATCGCCAAGGAGAGCGGCGCCCTGACCATCGGGGTCGTGACCAAGCCGTTCAGCTTTGAGGGCGCCCGCCGCAAGCTCGTTGCCGAGAAGGCAGCGGAGGAGCTCAAGGCCCAGGTCGACACGCTCATCACGGTCCCGAATGACCGCCTGAAGGACGTCGTCCAGAAGAACACGAGCATCCTCGACGCGTTCCGGGTCGTCGACGACGTCCTCCGCCAGGGCGTGCAGGGCATCAGCGACATCATCACCATGCCGGGCCTGATCAACCTGGACTTCGCCGATGTCCGGGCGATCATGAAGGACGCCGGGTCGGCGCTGATGGGCATCGGTCGCGCGTCCGGCGAGAACCGTGCCGTCGAGGCGGCCCGGCAGGCCATCGCCAGCCCGCTCCTGGAGGTCGATATCGCGGGTGCGCAGGGCATCCTCTTCAATATCACCGGCCCGTCCAGCCTCAGCCTGCACGAGGTGACAGAGGCGGCGGAGGAGATCCGAGCAGCGGCCGATCCGGAGGCGAACATCATCTTCGGCACCAGCTTCAACGATCGCCTCGGCGAAGAGGTCATGATCACCGTCATCGCGACCGGCTTCGACGGTGGCCGGAAGCGCCAGACCGCGCGCCATGAGGCGACGGCGTCGATGGACTCCAGCGCCTCGATGCGCCCGGTGCGCGATCGTGATTTCCTCGGCGAGCTCCAGCGCCAGCGCGACGAGGCCGCCGCCGGCGGTGCCTACCCGAATCCGGTGCCATTCGACAATGCGGCGGCCGTGCTCGCCGTGCCGCGCGTCGAGCGCTCCGTCGGCGAGTCCGCGCCGGCCAAGCGCTCGACCACGTACGACGCGGACGACCTGGAGATCCCGAGCTTCCTGCGCCGCAAGTGAACCGGGCCGGCAGTTCGCCGGCCGACCACCCATGACGGACTCGACCGTGCACGTGGAGGCGTACCGGGCCGCCCTCGCGAGCGTCCGTGCACGCATCGCGGCCGCCTGTGCGCGCGCCGGGCGCGAACCGGCTGAGGTCACCCTCGTCGCCGTTTCGAAGACGGTCCCCGCAGAGCTGCTGCGCGACGCGCTGACGGCGGGCCTCGGGCCGTTCGGCGAGAACCGTGTGCAGGAGGCGGCCGCCAAGGCGCCCGACGTGCCCGGCGCGCGCTGGCAGTTGGTCGGACCGCTGCAGTCGAACAAAGCGCGCCTCGCGCTGCAGCTGTTCGAATCGATCCAGTCGATCGACTCGGTCGATCTCGGCGAGCGACTGGATCGGATCGCCACGGAGGTTCGGCCCGGCGGCCGCTACCCGATCCTGCTCCAGGTCAACGTCGACGACGACCCGGCCAAGGCCGGCTTCGACCCCGGGGAGCTGGCGGCGGCCGCCCGGCGCCTGGGTGCGGCAGACGCGCTCGAGGTCCGGGGGTTGATGACGATCGGTCGGCTCGCCATGGAACCCGAGGCGGCGCGCCCCACCTTCCGCCGGCTGGCCGCGCTCTCCCGATCCCTGCGCGAAGCCGGCGTGCCGATCGGATCGGAGCTGTCCATGGGCATGACCGACGACTTCGAGGTCGCGGTCGAGGAAGGCGCCACGATCGTGCGGGTCGGTCGCGCCCTGTTCGGCGAGCGCCACCTCTGATCGTATGACGGGCCCACC
>JANONZ010000202.1:0-1664 GCA_031421095.1 Thermomicrobiales bacterium | reverse complement strand
CAGGAGGTTGGCGGTCAGGGTGCCCCCGACACCGCCACCCAGGATGAGGATTCGTTGCATGACGCGCCTACCGTTGCTTCTCGACGATGATCTCGTCGTAGCCATCGCGGACCTCGAGGGCGATCAGCCGATGGCCGGCCTACTCGATCCACTTGGGGATGTCCAGCTTGGAGCCCTCGTCCGAGGAGTAGACGGCGATGACGTCGCCGACCTGGCTCTCGCGGATTGCCCGGATGAGTTCCATCAGCGGCCTGGGGCAGAAGCTGCCGCGCGCGTCGACGGTGCGGGTGATGGCGACGGCGGTGTCGGTCATGGTGGTCGCGCCCTTGGCTAGAGCATCGACCCATGCGCATCTGCGCATCTGCGCCACAGGTCATGCGCCGGGGTGCGTTTCGGACTTGCCTCCGGGACCTTCGGCTCCTCGGCGCCACCGGCGTGAGGATGGCACCGGCCATTCGGCCCGAGAAATGGTGCCATTCGGTCCTGCCGGAAGACGGATCGACGACCTACGGTGCGGTCACGGTGGATGTCGGAGGGGACGCCCGGCATCTACCGCGATCCCTCGCCCAGCGCTACTTCGTGTAGACGCGGCCCGGGTCGAGCTCCTCGCGGATGAGCGCGAGTTCAGCGGCGGTCGGCGGGGGCGTCGCACCCAGGTCCGGGCTGATGGCCACGTCCCAGCCGATCGAGTCGCGGACCGCCTCGACCGTCGCGCCCGGGTGGAGCGAATCGAGGCGCATCTCACCCCGGTCGTCGAAGTGGTAGATGCCGAGGTCGGTGACGACGACGGTCGGGCCGCGCCCCAGCCAGCCACCCTCGCGCCGGATCCGCTCTGCCTGCTCGGCGCCGCCGAGGTTGCCGGGCGACGTCCGGAAGTCGATCGTCTCGACGAAGCTGCGCCGGCTCTGACGCATGATCACGAAGACCTGGCGAGCGTTGATCGCGATCTCGCACGCCCCGCCGGAACCCGGTAGCCGGGTCGTCGGGTGGTCGTACGGGCCGATGACCGTCGTGTTGATGTTGCCGAACCGATCGATCTGGGCCGCGCCCAGGAAGCCCACGTCGATGAGCCCGCGCTGGAGGTAGTAGCCGAACAACTCGAGCATGCTGACGACTGCGGTCGCACCGGTCACGATCGTCGGGTCGCCGATGCTCAAGGGGAGCCGCGCCGGCCGGGCACCAAAGACACCCGCCTCGTAGACGAGCTCGAGATCGGGGGCCACGGTCCGCTTGGCCAGGTTGACCGCGATGTTGGGCAGGCCGACACCGACGAAGCAGACCTGCTGTCCGGCAAGTTCGCGGGCGGCTGCCACGATCATCATCTCGGACTTGCTGAAGACCACCTCGCTCCTGGCTTCCATCAGCGGTTCGCCTCCCGGGCGGTCAACGGGCCGGGCGCCGGGCCACATGGCGCCGTGGGCAAGGCGCCGGACTTCTGGACCGTGCTCGCCATCATCCATACGCCCCGTAGTCGACGGAGCCGGAAGGCGCCGGCCCAGGCCGGAGAGAATCGATCCGGTCCGCCCCCAGCTTCTCAAGGTACGCCCCGCGCCCATCGAGGTCATAGACCCATTCGCGCAACCAGGCCTGGGTCGCACCTTCGTCCCGGGTGATCGGGTCCCAGTCGAGGTAGAAGCGGTTGTCGCGGTCGTAGGCGCCCTGCA
>JANONZ010000201.1:0-1570 GCA_031421095.1 Thermomicrobiales bacterium | reverse complement strand
GCTCGGCCATACGCTGGGGGCGGCCGGCGCCATCGAGGCGATCGCGACGATCATGGCCATCCGTGAGGGTTGCGTCCCGCCGACGATCAACCTGGACAGTCCGGATCCCGAGGCGGAGGGACTGGACCTCACCCCGAACGTGGCGGCGTCTCGCGAGATCCGGGCCGCGCTCAGCAACTCGTTCGGGTTCGGTGGCCAGAACACGGCCCTCATCTTCGCGCGGTTCTGACGATGACGGACGAACGAACCCAGGCCGCCGCGCCGCCCGAGCCCCGCGAGGCCGAGCCGCCCGAGCCCCGCGAGGCCGAGGCCCCTGAGCCCCCGCAGGCCCTGCCGCCCAAGCCCCGCGACGGTGGCGATGTGGAGCTGCTGGCCCTCATCGACCGCCTGGCCGACCTGCTCGACCACTCCGACCTGAGTGAGTTGGAGGTCGAGGCCGGTGGGACCGGGATCGTCCTGCGCAAGCCGGTCGCCGTCGCACCCACGTTCGCCGCGAGTGCCGCCGCGTTCGCCGCGGGAGCCGCGGGCGCGACACCGCCCACGCCGGGCGGAGCGCTCGTGCCGGCCGCCGGACCCGGCGATCCCTCAGCCGCAGGGCACGGTCCGGCGGCGAGCGCACCCCCTTCGATCAAGGCCCCGTTGACCGGGATCTTCTACGCGTCGCCCGCTCCCGGCACGGCGCCCTACGTGTCGGTCGGTGGGGAAGTCGCCGTCGGCCAGATCATCGGTCTCATCGAGGCGATGAAGCTGTTCAACGAGATCAAGTCGGACCTGGCCGGTCGCGTGACCCGGGTCGTCCCCGAAAGCGGCGCCCTCGTCAAGGCCAAGCAGCCACTCATCGAGGTGGAGCCACTATGAACACCCCCGTCCGCAGCGCCCATGTCACCGGCTGGGGCAGCTACGCCCCGTCGCACGTCCTGACCAACCACGACCTGGCGCAGATGGTCGATACGTCCGACGAATGGATCGTGTCGCGTACCGGCATCCGGGAACGGCGTGTCGCGGCGGCCCATGAGACGACGGCCTCCATGGCGGCGGTGGCCTCCATGCGAGCCATCCGGACCGCCGGCATCGACCCCGACGAGATCGATCTGATCCTGCTCGCCACGCTGACGCCGGACTACTGGATGCCGTCCACTGCGGCGCTGGTCAAGGAAGCGATCGGGAACACGCGGGCGGCGGCGATGGATGTGTCGGCCGCCTGTTCCGGGTTCGTGTACGCCTACGCCACGGCGCACGCGTACATCACGAGCGGGATGGCCAGGCACGTGCTGGTCATCGGGGCGGAGCTGCTCACCCGCTTCCTCGATTACAGCGACCGGAACACCTGCATCCTGTTCGGCGATGGCGCGGGCGCGGTCGTCCTGTCAGCGTCGGACGAGCCCGGCGGGGCACTCGGGATCGAGCTGACGACCGAGCCCCAGGGCGCCTACATGATCTGGCTGCCGGCCGGCGGGGCGAAGAGCCCGCCCACGGCCGAGACCATCGCGCGCGGCGAGCACTACATCCGGATGGAGGGCAAGGAGACCTACCGGTTCGCCACCCGAACGCTGGCGTCGACCGCGCGGAC
>JANONZ010000200.1:0-5561 GCA_031421095.1 Thermomicrobiales bacterium | reverse complement strand
GATCTCGGGCGTGCTGGTCCCGTTCCTGTACATCCTCCTGGGCGCCATGCTGCTGCCGTACATCGACCGGTCGAACATCGAGGCGAAGCGCCCGTCGGAGCGCAAGACCGCGGTGATGCTGTTCAGCCTGCTTTGCATCCTCGGCCTGACGGTCACCTTCGTGGCCGTATTCTTCCGCGGCCCCGGCTACTCCGTCGTGACGCCGTACCTGCCGTTCTTCGACAATTTCACCGACGGCCTCCACTTCGCCCTGTGATGACGGACCGATGAGCAACTACCACCTCCAGCCCGCCGACAAGCCCCAGGCGCTCACGCCGCAGGCCCTGCGCTCACTGCGCCAGGACCCGGTCCAGGGCATCTCCCGGCGCACGCTCCTCCGCCGCTCGCTCGGCGGGGCGACGCTGCTCTGGCTCACCGAGGTTGTGGCCGGCTCGATCGGCTTCCTGTGGCCGAACGCGAAGGGCGGCTTCGGAAGCGTGATCCGGATCGGGTCGATCGCCGACATCAAGGCCCAGAACGCGTCGATCCCGTTCGCGCAGGGTTTCCCCGCCTACTACCAGAACGCGCGGGCGTTCATCATGCTCGTCGACCCGTCGCGCCAGGAGTTCGTGCCCGGCGAGGACACCACCGGGGACGGGACGGCGCTCAACGTGCGGGCCCTCTACCAGCGCTGCCCGCACCTCGGCTGCAAGCCGAACCCATGCCTCAGGAACTTCTGGTTGGAGTGTCCGTGCCATGGCTCGCGCTTCGATCGCCTCGGGACCAAGGCGGATGGCGAGCAGTTCGGACCGGCGCCCCGCAGTATGGACCGCTTCTCGATCAGCGTTGACGCGGCCGGCGTCCTCACGATCAACACCGGCAAGATCACCCTGGGATCGCTGCCCGTGGCACTCGGCCAGCCCGGCCTGATCCCGCCGCGCACACCGACCGGTTGCATCTGATGAGCGACGCGCCCGGGCAGTTGCCTGAGCCGCCCCCGCCCGAGCAGCGCCTGCCGGTCCCACGCCAGGCTGCCGACGCGGCCCCGGTCGAACGCTTCAGTTCGCCGCCGTCGATCCGGGCCGTCGAGCTGACGCCGGAGCGTTCGGCCCAGATCGTCCGCCAGTCGTCGAATGCTCGTTGGGTCGGGTTCCTTGGCGTGGTCGTCATCGTCCTGTTCGTGGCCATCTACTGGTTCTACGAACTGGCCCCGCTCGGTGTCACCGAATCACGCCTCAGCTCGGAGGCCAAGGCGCAGCAGGTCACGTCCGTCGAGCGCGGGTACAACCTGTACCTGGCCAACTGCGCCCGATGCCACGGCAAGCAGGGGCTCGGGCCCAACGACGTGCCAGCCGGTATCGGGCCCGCGGTCAACCGACAGGACAAGCTGTTCAAGCACCTGTCGGTCGACTACCTCCAGAACATCCTGTTGACGGGCGGCCGCTACGCCTGCGGCAATCCGAATTCCATCATGCCCGTCTGGTCCGATCAGGCCCACCCGCCGGGGCCGCTCAACTACATCCAGATCGACGAGCTGATCGCGTTCATCCGCGCTCCCAGCACGCAGGAGTTCATCGTCCGCGATCCTGAACTCGGCGAGCCCAAGGTGGATCCGGTCACAGGCAAGGTCCGGACGTTCACGGGCTGGCGGGATCCGGCCTACAAGCCGACGCCCGGCTCGACGCCGTTCCCCGCCTGCTGGACCGATGAGTTCAAGACGGCACCGTCGGGGTCGCCCGCCGCCCCGGCGTCCGTCGACCCGAGTGCCGTCGTCGTGCCGATCACGGCGGTTGGGATCGCGTTCACGACCAAGGAGATCACGGCGCCGGCCGGCAAGGCATTCGTCATCGACTTCGACAATCAGGACGCCGGCACGCCACACGACGTCGTCATCAAGGACGCGTCCGGCGCGGCGGTGTTCACGGGCGAGATCTTCAACGGCGTGGCCAAGCGCCAGTATCAGGTGCCGGCCCTCGTGGCCGGGAGCTACTCGTTCATATGCACAGTGCACCCGACGATGACAGGGACCCTCAAGGCCGAATGACGTCGCCGCCGACCTGACCGGTCGACGGACGAGGATGGAGGATGATGGCGCAGCAGGCGCTCGGGACAGGGATGACAGTGCCGCGACGGCGAGTCCTGTTCGGGCTGCTCGACGCTGACGGGTGGGGCTGGGCATCGGCCAAGGCGTTCGCCTGGCTGATCATCATCATCTTCATCCTCGGCTACCTCCCAGATCGGGCGTATTACCTGACCGTCGGGCGGACCGTGGATCTGGGACTGCTCAGCTGGTCACCCATCAACCTGTGCTCGGCCAGCAATGAGACGCTGCCGTGCCCGGCACCGGCGGGGGCGCTCGTCCCATTCCAGCCCTCGCCGCAGCAGATCGCCCTTCCGCAGCCGCGCACGCATGGTGCGGTCATCCAGGTGGGGACCCGGATCCTGTACGTCGGGGGTTCCGATGGCACGACGGCCCAGAAGAACGTGTTCGTGGCGAGGACGACCGGCGTCGGCAATTTCGACGCCTGGACGGAGGGCCCGCCGCTGCCCGAACCGCGTGCCAACGCCAGCGTCGCATTCGTCGCCGGGATCATCTACGTGATCGGTGGGACTGACGCCGCGGGTGCACCGACGACCACCGTCTTCAGCCTCAAGCCCGACAGCAAGACCGGCGCCCTGGGGGAGTGGTCGCCGGTCGGCGATCTGGCCCTGCCGGAGCCTCGCGCCGGCGCCGCGATCGCCACGGCACCAGATGGCATCCTGCTCATCGGTGGCAGCGATGCAGGCGGCCCGGTCAACACCACGTGGAAGTCGAAGCTGGATCCCGAGGGCGCGCTTGGGGCGTGGTCGCCGGAGGCGACCTTGTTCGCCCCGCAGACCGACGCGACCGCCGTGATCATCGGCGATCACATCTGGTTGTACGGGGGCAGCGATGCCAACGGCCCGGTCGGGGCCGTCCAGCGCGGCGAGTTCGGCAAGCCCGCGGCGGAGGGCCTGCCGGTCAATCCCGATGCGGGCAAGGTCACGAAGTGGGCCATCAAGAACAGCGCGAACCTGCCGGTGGCCCGGACGGATGCGGTCGGCTGGGGCAACAGCGGAGCCCTCTACCTCGCCGGCGGCAACGACGGCACCGGTCCCAGGTCGGAGGTCTTCTGGGCGGTCCCGACGACCTCCGGCGAGCTGGCGGAGTGGAAGCACCTCGTCGCGATGGACCTGCCCGCCTCCGGTCTTCAGGGGGCCGCGCCGGTCGTCACCGGGCCGAATGTCGTCCTTGTCGGTGGCGCGACCGACAGCGGTGTGCTGGCCTCCAGCGTCCGCGCCAACACCGCGCCGCAGAGCCCGTTCTTTCGGCTGGGCCTGGTCGGGGCGACGGTGCCGGGACTCAAGATCGATGGCGAGATCGGCCAGCAGCTCGGCTACCTGAATGCAGCCGGCGTGGGCACGGTCAACTTCATCATCCTGATCCTCATCGGCTGGGCCTTCGCCCACAAGCCGCAGGCTCGCAGCATCCTGGGGCGTGTCCTGCGGCGGGGTCGCCACTAGGGCCAGACACCAGGGTCCGACACCTCCGCCGGTGCAGCACCCGAGATGGCGTGTCAGCTCGCGGGGAATCCTCCCTCACCCGGCTCCAGCGGACCGCGCCTGACGGGCAGGCCGGCGCGCTCCCAGGCGTCCATCCCGCCGGCGACATTGACCACGTCGGCCCGCCCGCTTCGGGCCAGGTAGCCAACGACCGCAGCTGAACGGCCGCCCACGTGGCAGACGACGAGCAGCGGCCGGTCCGCCGGCAGCTCCCCGACCCGGGTCGTGAACGAGGACGTCGGGACGAGGACTGCACCCGGCGCTCTGACCTGGCCGAACTCGTTCGCCTCGCGGACGTCGATGAGGAGCGGACCAGCCGGATCCTCGCGCAGGCGCCGCTCCGCCTCGTGGACATCGATGGTCGGGATCGGCGACGGCATGGTCATGGCACGGTCCTTTGCAGGTCGGGTGGTCCAAGGCTTGGGTCGTTCGGATGGTCGGCGAGGTCGGTCAGGCGCCGTTCGATCTCCGAGATGAGGGCCGGCAGGTCGATCCGCGTCAGGTCGGCCGCGGCGCCTCCTCCGGTCTCGAGCGCCTCGGCAAGTCTGGCCCGGGCACCGTTCAGGTTGCGGCTGATCCCGGCCGGATTGCCCCGCACGCCGTGGACGCAGGCTGCCGCGAGCTTGATGAGGCCTTGCAGGTAGGCGCGCTCGCCCAGATCATCGGTGCCCATCCAGGCGAGCTCGAGATCCTCGTGGGCCTCGAAATAGTCGCCTCGTTCGTAGGCGGCCACGCCAGACAGGATGGCGACGGCTCGGTCCGCCTGCGGGATGGGGCGATATGCCTTGGCCCGCCCATCCCGCCCGACGACGACGGAGCGCTCCGTCATGCCAGATCGGACAACGGGCGCCGACCGGAGAATCCGGTGTCGAGGCCGTGCCACCAGCCGATCGCCCACTCCCCGCGCCGCCAGCACAACCAGATCTGCCGGCCGGACACGAGCGCCGGGAAGTCAACCAGGCCGTGTTCGATGTCGCGCAGGGTCAGACCCAGCGCATCGATCCGGGCGACGTCGGCGGCCATCTGGTCGATGAGGCCCTGCATCCGCAGCCGCGTGAGTCGGAGCTCCGGCGTGGACCGGTCCGAGACGGCGGTCGATGCCCTTTCGCTTGAGCCACGGCCGGTCATGACCTCGTCACGGAGCCGGACGAGCTCTGTCCGTTGCCCTGCCAGCCGGGCGAGGATGCCATCCAGCTCCGGGATCGCGGCATCGGCGGCGTCGATATCGTAGAAGCGCGTCATGGGCCGCGATTCTAGCGCCATGGTCGCGTACCATCCGAAGTGACCCGACCGCTTGTGCAAAGGAGGCAGGGATGCGCCGCGTTTTCCTGTGGGCTGCCCGCAACCGCTGGTTGAAGGAACGACTGCCCCGGCTGCGCTTCATGCGCCGCGCCGTGCGTCGATTCATGCCCGGGGAGACGCTCGACGAGGCGCTGACCGCGGCCATCCCGCTCCAGGCCGCCGGCATCGGCACGATGTACACGCGCCTTGGCGAGAACCTCGCGGACCTGGCCGCCGCCGATGAGGTGGCGGCCCACTACATGGGGGCGATCGACAAGATCGTCGCGGCCGGGATCACCGGCGAGATCTCCGTCAAGCCGACCCAGCTGGGTCTCGACCACGACACGGAAGCCTGCCTCGGACACCTCGCCCGGCTGGCGGACCACGCCGCCGCGGCCGGCTCATACCTGTGGATCGACATGGAGGGGAGCGACTACGTCGAGGCGACGATCGCCCTCTACGAACGGTTGCGGGCGACCCACCCGGGGACCGGCATCTGCCTGCAGGCCTACCTGCGACGGACCGCCGATGACATCGAGCGCCTCCGTCCGCTGGACCCGGCGATCCGGCTCGTGAAGGGTGCCTACGACGAGCCGGAGTCGATCGCGTACCGGGACCGTCGCAGCGTCGATGCGAATTTTCTTGGCCTCGCCGTGCGCTTCCTCCTCGACGGCCGCGGCCGCCCGATCCGACTCGGCCTGGGCACCCACGACGTCACC
>JANONZ010000199.1:0-6907 GCA_031421095.1 Thermomicrobiales bacterium | reverse complement strand
GATCGCGCCCCAGGCGAGGACGTTCGCCACCCGGCCGTTGCGATGCTCACCCATGAGTCGGGCATCGTTCACCAGCAGGGCCATGAAGATGAGCACGACCGGCAGCAGCAGGCCCTGCAGGTACTGCGAGGCGAGGATGAGCGGCAGCAGGTCCAGCCCGGGGATGAGCACGATGAGCGCGCCTGCCGCCAGGACGAACGTGTAGATCGAGAAGAACGCCCGGGCATCGTTGAAGCGCTTGTCGACGCCGGACTCCCAGCCGAATGCCTCGCAGATCACGAAGGCCGTGGAGAGCGGCATGATCGTCGCCGCCAGCACGCTGGCCCCGAACAGGCCGACGGCAAAGAGCGCTTCGGCGAGACGGCCGGCGACCGGTTCGAGCGCCTGGGCAGCATCGGCGGCCGACGTGATCTGCCCGCCGACTGCCCCGACCGTGGTCGCTGTCGCCACGACGATGAAGATCGCGATCACGTTGGTCCAGATGGAGCCGCCGATCGCGTCGGCCCGTTCCAGGTTCAGCTCGTCCACGCCGATGCCCTTCTCCGCCACGGCACTGGTCAGGTAGAACTGCATGTACGGCGTGATCGTGGTGCCGACGACAGCGACCATCAGCAGGAGCAGGGCCGGCGACAGGTCCAGCTTTGGGGTGACGAGCGCTCGGCCCACCGCGCCCCAGTCCGGGTCGGCCAGGATCGCCGAGGCGATATAGGCCAGGAAGACGATGATGACCGACAGGAAGACCCGTTCGACGGTCCGGTAGCTGGCCTTGAGAACGAGCGCCCAGATGGCCAATGCCACGATCGGCACGACGATGTAGCGGGAGATACCGAAGATCTCCAGCGCGGCTGCCGCGCCGGAGAACTCGGCGACCGTGTTTGCCAGGTTCGCCAGCAACAGGACGGCCATCGCGAACGCCGTCGGGCGCACCCCGAACCGGTCGCGGATGAGGTCGGACAGTCCCTGCCCCGTGACGACCCCGAGGCGAGCGGCCATCTCCTGGACGATGGCCAGGATGACGATCGTGATCGGGAAGATCCAGAGCAGCGACAGGCCGCTCTGCGCTCCCATGACGCTGTAGGTCGTGATCCCGCCCGCGTCGTTGCCGGCGATGCCCGCGATGAGTCCCGGGCCCATGACCGCGAGGAACGCGACCAGGCCCCGTCGGCCGCGGAACCGTCCGCGCAGGCGCAATATCTCGCGTTCCGCCAGCCGCTCCCGTAAGCGGCGCAATACCCATCGCATCAGCGCGCCTGGGTCCGCGTCCCGGCGCGCGCCACCCGGCGTCGCCGATGGGCCGGCATGAGCGTGTCGATCGCATCGTCGACAGTCACGATGCCCACCAGCCGTCGGTCGTCATCGAGGACCGGCACCGCGAGCAGGTTGTAGCGCGCGACGAGACTTGCCACGTCGGCACGATCCGTGAGCACGTCGACCGCCACCGGCTCCGCGATCATGACCCGCCCGATGGGGGTGGCCGGGGGAGCGACGATGAGGTCGCGCAGCGACAGGACACCGACGAGGCGCCTCTCGGCGTCGATGACGTAGACGTAGTAGATCGTCTCGGCATCGGGCTCCAGGTCGCGCAGCCGGTCGATCGTCTGGGCGGCGGTCAGTTCGGCCGGCAGGGCGACGAACTCGGTCGTCATCATCCCGCCGGCGGTGTCCTCGGGATGGGCGAGCAGGCCACCCAGTTCCTCCGCCTCGTCGCGTTCCATCAGGGCGAGCAGCTCCTCGCGGGACGCATCGGACAGGTCCGCCACGAGGTCGGCCGCGTCGTCGGGGGACATCTCCTCGAGGATGTCGGCGGCTCGCTCCGGGGCGAGGCCCTCCAGCACCTCCACCTGGGTGTCGGGCTCCATCTCCTCGATCGCGTCGGCGGCCGCTTCGTCGTCGAGGGCCGCCAGGACGCCGGCTCGGTCGCGCGGTGCGAGCTGGTCGATGATCGTCGCGAGATCCGCCGGATGCAGCTCGGTCAGGCCGGCGTGCGGCACCCGGAGCTTGATCGAGGCGATGCTCGTCTCGACCGGGTCCACGTCCTCCCAGTCGATGTACCGCTCCGGCGTCGGCAGGCGGAGGTTGCGGGCGATGGTTCGGTAGACGCCCTCGATCCCGAGCCGGCGGAGCAAGCCGGCCGCGCCGACATCCACGGCGACGAGGTGGAGCTGGCCGTCCACGTCGTCGAGTCGCAGGTCGTTGACGCGCACCACCTTGCGCCCATCGATGTCGACGATCTGCTTGTCGAGCAGGTCCGTCCGCAGGCCGATCTCGTTGGAGCGCTGCTGGAAGCGAGTGACATCGATGGTCGCGGTCGCCAGGCTCGCACCGGACGGATCGAACCGTGCGACCTGCGACCAGGGCAGGAAGATCCGCCGCCGGTCCGTGGCGACGACGAGCCCGGTGACGGGCGGATAGCGGTCGCCGACGGCGACGATGAGATCGTCGACCTTGCCCAGTGGCTCGCCGCTGGCGTCGCGCACGGGCCGGCCGATGACCTGGCTCAGGTAGAGCATCTGACCACCTTACGGAGGACCTCCCACCGTGAGGTGGCGCGACCGCTGGGTCGCGGTCAGCCGTCAGGAGCGGGGACGGACCGGGTACCTGGTGATGGCGCCGCGACCGGCACCGATGGGACTGGGACCGACGTCCACGGGGCGAGCTGACCTCTGGAACGGAGTTCTGACCGTTGGGGGCGCGAAGGCCCGCAACGCCGCCGGAGTGTAGTCCCGGGCCACTGCGGAGGTCAACGGGATGGGACCTTGGTCCTCCCCCCGGCCTGCCTGCCGGCCGCGGGCTCGTGATAGTACGAACGTACTACTCGGCGGCGCCCCGGTCGTACCACCGTCGGGGGTGGACGCGACCCACCCGGACCGCCATCCTCAGTCCCTGACGTGAGCGAACCCATCAGCCCGCCAGATCGCCCCATGGCCGCCTCGGATCGTCGGATCCGACGCTCCTGGTGGGTCTTCGCCGTCTCCTTCTTCGCCCTTGGCTCGATCGTCGTCCTCCGCGTGGTCACGAGCCTCGCCCGGCCGATCGACTGGGCGATCCTGGCCCTCGTCCTCATCGTCGGGTTCGCGGCCATCCGCCATCGGGACGCGGTCGCGGCGCTGGAGGTCGGTCGTCGTGAGGAGGCCGAATCGTTCGCCCGGATCCTGTTCAGCCTGTCACGCTCCGTATCACCGGATGCGATCGTCGCAGCGATCGTCGATGAACTCGGGGAGGCGACCGGCGTCGACCATATCGTCATCGCCCGGCGTCGGCCCGATGCGCGGGTCCTCGAGGCGACGCTCGTCAGCGCCCGCCCCGGCGTGCCGAACTCCATGACGATCCTGCCGATCGGCGACCTGGAGGATCCCGTGGCGGAGCACCGTCCGCGCCTTGGGCGCCAGTCCATCGCCATCCCGATCTCGGCAGCCGCCGTCGAACCCGTCGCCGACCCTGTCCGTCTGCCCGCCGCCACGACCGTCGCCGAGCCTGTCCGCGTGCCCGTCGCCGCGGCAGCCCCCGGCGACCACCAGGCCATCGCCGACCGGATCGCGAACCGTGCCGGGCAGGTCTACGGGCTGACCAACACCCTGGCGGCGCCACTGACCTCGGAGGACGGGGTCGTCGGGGCGATCGTCCTGTCGCACCGCACAGCGGGCGTCTGGTCAGCCACGACCCGGCGCCTGCTGGGTGGAGCCGCCGTGGAGGCCTCGTCCGCCCTGGCGCGGGCCTATTCCCAGCGTGCCGCGGAGGAGCGCGCGTCGACTGACGCCCTGACCGGCCTGCCGAACCGGCGCTACTTCGACGAGATCTGCGGCCTGCTTGCCCGGCGCCGCCGCTCGGGCGACGCCGTCGGGGTCCTCATGATCGATATCGACAAGTTCAAGGTGCTCAACGACACCCACGGCCACGCCACGGGCGATGAGGTCCTGCGGGCGGTCGGAGGCGCCATCGTGGCTGCCGTGCGCGAGGACGATGTCCCGGCGCGCTACGGTGGCGAGGAGTTCGTGGTCCTGCTCCGCAACCCAAGCCCGGCCGTCGCGCTGGACGTCGGTGAGCGCGTGCGCACGGCCGTCCGCGAGCTTGACCTCGGGCGCCTCGGCGTTCGTGTCGTGACCGTCTCGGTCGGGGTCGCGGTCGCTCACGAGGCTGACCAGCCGATCACCGAGCTCATCGAGCAGGCGGACCGGGCGCTCTATCGGGCCAAGCGCGCCGGTCGGGACCGGGTGGTCGCGGCCCAGCGGCTACCATCGGCGGGTGACGGATGACCCGGCCGATCTGACCAACGGCGATCTCGCTGGGATCTTTCACGAGATCGGCGACATCCTCGAGTTGAAAGGCGAGATCGTCTTCAAGACGGTCGCCTATCACCGTGCCGCCGATGCCATCGGGCGAAGCCCGGTCGACATCGTGTCCGCGTATCGCAGCGGAAGTCCGGCGCGCATCCCGGGCGTCGGCAAGGCGATCAGCGACAAGCTGACGGAGCTCGCGACGACCGGCCACCTGGCGTTCCACGAGCGTCTGCGAGCGGAGATCCCGGCGAGCCTCGTCGAGTTGCTCAGGATCCCCGGCCTGGGACCGAAGACGGTCCGACTGCTCAACCAGGAACTGGGGATCGCGTCGATCGACGACCTCCGCCAGGCGGCCGTGGCGGGCCGGCTGCGCGAGCTGCGCGGGATGTCCGAGCGGACCGAAGCGCTGGTCCTGGAAGGGATCGAGCGGCTCGGCGAGCGAGTGGAGCGGATGCACCTCGACCGTGCCGAGGAGCTTGCCAGCGCGCTCATCGCAGCGTTATCGGGGACGCCCGGCGTCAGATCCATCGAATCGGCCGGCTCCTTCCGGCGGCGGCGCGAATCGATCGGCGACCTGGACCTGTTGGCCGAGACGGACGAGCCCACTGCGCTGATGGACGCGTTCACCTCCTTCGGCCTGGTCGATGGCGTCATCAACCGTGGCACCCACAAGGCGGCCGTCCGCTTGCGGCGTGGTCCGCAGGTGGACCTGATGGTCATGCCGCCGGGCGAGGCGGGCACCTATCGGATCCACTTCACCGGCTCCAAGGAGCACAACGTCCGACTTCGGGCGATGGCCCGGGATCGTGGCTGGAGCCTGTCGGAGAAGGGCTTCCTGCGTATCGACGACGACGGCGAGCCGCTGACCGGTGACGCGGCCGAGCTGCGCACCTTCGCGACCGAGGCAGAGGCGTACGCCTTGCTCGACCTCCCGTTCATCGAGCCGGAGTTGCGCGAGGACGCCGGTGAGATCGAGGCCGGGCTGGCCGGTCGGCTGCCGGACCTCATCGGGCTGTCCGATCTGCGCGGCGACCTCCACAGCCACTCCGACTGGTCGGACGGGCACCAGCCGCTGGAGGTCATGATCCAGGCCGCCCGGCGGCACGGCTACGCGTATCAGGTCCTGACCGATCATTCCCAGTCGCTGGCGATCGCCCATGGGCTCACGCCTGACCGTGTCGCCCGACAGGCCGAGGTCATCGCGCTGCTGAACGCTCAGTTTGCGGCCGAGGAAGCAGCCGGGACCGCGCCGCCCGAAACGCCGACCGAGGGATTCCGTCTGCTGCACGGTTGTGAACTCGAGATCCGGGCCGATGGAGGGCTCGACTACGAAGACGACCTGCTGGCCCGCTTCGACCTTGTTGTGGCCTCAGTCCATGTCGGGCGGCGCCAGACCCGGGCGGAGCTGACGCGCCGGACGCTCAACGGCATCCGCAGTCCGCACGTCGACGTCATCGCCCATCCGTCGGGTCGCAAGATCGGTGAGCGCGACGACCTCGATCTGGACTGGGATGCGGTCTACAGGGAGGCCGCCCGGACCGGGACAGCGCTTGAGATGAACGGGTCGCCGCCACGTCTGGATCTTGCGGTCGAGCGAGCGCGCCGGGCCGTCTCCCTGGGCTGCCTCCTGTCGATCGACTCAGACGCGCACGACATCCACGAGCTGGACTACGTCCGCTGGGGGGTCAGCCAGGCCCGCCGAGCGTGGGTGACTCCGGCGTCCGTCGTCAATACCCGCTCCCGCGCCGAGTTGCTGGCCTGGGCCGCCGGCAAGCCCGAGCGCGTCTGACCGACTCGCGTACCATCGCACCGATGGACGATCGTTCCGCCCGCCGCGACCTGGCGCTCATCGCGGTCACCGTCGTCGGGTTGTCGCGCCTCTTGGAGCCGCCCCTGGTCTGGCTGGTCGCCGGGCTCCTTCTCGGGGCGATGCTGCTTGGGACGCTCCAGATCCTCGCCGACGAGGTCGCTCCGTCCGAGGCGGCGGCCGGCGTCCCGATCGAATCGCTGATCCTGCCATCGGTGGCCGCCGTCGCCTGCATGGGCGTCATCCGGCTGGTGCCGTTCGGACTGTGGCTGGTACCCGTGCTGGCCCTGACGTGGCTTCTCGTCGGGCGGACGCTCGCGCTCGAAGCCCGGCTCCACCACGCACCGGAAGGTCTCAGCGCAGATGATCGGACCGCCGTTCTCGTCACGATCCTGCTGGTCGCGTTCCTGGGCTTCGCCGGGATCGCCGCCATGGTGCCCGGTGGGCTGGTCCTGGCGGCTGGCGACCGCACCCTTCCCGAGACGAGCCTGCTCGTCCTCGCCGGCGGCGATGCGCTCATCGCCGCTCTGCTCGGGTACCGGGCTGCCGCGCTCCGCGTAGTCAACGTCCGCGCCGCCCTGTGGTCGGCCGCCACCTACGCAGCGGCCATCGCCATCGGCGCGGCGGCCGTGCGCGCGATGGAGATCCCGCGATTGGTCGCTCCGGCACTTCTGACTCTCGCCTTCTACCTGTGGGATGCGTTCGCGGCCGCCACCCCGTCCCGCCGCCGCGATGCGCGCTGGCTTGGCCAGACTGGGATCCTGGTCGGGCTCGGCGTCCTGGTCGTGGCCTGGAACCTGCTGCTGCGCGACTGAGGGGAGGC